>JBKPNP010001003.1:0-2779 GCA_046732775.1 Acidobacteriota bacterium | reverse complement strand
GGATGAGCGTGGCCAATTCACCGCCCGGAGCGATCTTCAAGATGCGACGGTTCCCGTGGTCGGCGACAAAGACATTTCCCTGAGGCTCAATAGCCAAGCCCAGTAGTGAAGTGGTCTCCGCGGGTTTACTTGAGGCGTTGTCCAAGACTACATCGCGAACCAACGGCGTCAACGCACCGTTCGTAGTCAACTTACTGACGTTCGCGCCGTGAACAAAATACAACGTTCCATCCGGCGCGAGGGCCATCCCGCCCAGGTTATACGGCACGCTCTGCCGAAACGCACGCGCGGCGTCACTGCCGCCAACGAGTGGGGTAACAGTACCGTCGGCCGTTCTTTTCAAGACCAATAGATCATGTTCTGAAGAGTAGGTGACGAGATACGTGCTGCCGTCACGATCTTTCCAAATGCTCGTCCCGTTAGGTGGATGTTCAGTGGGGGGCAGAAGGTAGGAGAAGTCGCCGGCCGGCGTCATTTTCCACACTGCACCGTAGTAGCGTTGCGTTGCCGGATCGTAAGAATTCTCAGCGCCGTAAAGATTTCCAGCTTCGTCTAAATTTAAGTCATGTGTGTGGTCTTTTCCGGCTCTGAAGAGTGAGACTCTGCCCTGGGCATCAATCTTCCAGACGTTTATCAAATCGCTGAAATAGACTTGTCCCTGTTGATCTACGGTGATACCCCACGCAGGATGCGCCGCCGCGCTATCGGAAAGAAAGACAGTCAGCGCGAGGATAGCTGTAATTGTGATAATGAGTTCGCGTATCAAATGCCTATAAACATCTCGCCGCTCTGCGCTCAATGATTTCAGTTTCTTAACCTCACCCGCGACCGGTTATCGCTTCTTACTCTTGAGATAGTTCAGCGGACTCTCAACATCGTAGAAGCCTGATTCTTTTGCGAATTGCGTCAGAAGTTTAGCGTGCCCGACGCCATAAACTACGAGGATGCGATCATTCGGTGAGTCGGTAAGTCTGACGATGTTGTCGAGGATCACCAGATTTCTGCGGTACCACCACGCGACGTAACTCGCCCCCACATATTCTTTACCGCGTCCGATTCGCATCAGGTCAAAGTAGACTTTGTGGTCGTTCTCAAAACGCTCGGGTTGATTGACACGAATCAATTGGTCGGTAATCGGCAGCGGGAGAAGTTTCCCATACTGCGCATCTTTTTCTTCTTTCAACTTCCGCACGACGCCCTTGAGAAAGCTCTCCATCTCGGCATCTTTGGCAGCATACTTTTGATAGTCGATAGCAGGGTCGTCCCAGAAATCACTCCAATCCACACAATAGACTCTTTTATGACCGGCGGCTTTCGCCAGGCGGAAGCCGATTTGATTGGTCTCATTTTTCGAGAGCTGATAACTGCCCGATAAATATTTATCGTAAGCGTCCTGGGTTTTTGCCTCCGCATCACTATCACACTCGAGCACAATTTTTGTCGGCTTGAATCGTTTCAACCTGGCGACAAGTTCAACTAACTGCCGCTGTCGTTCGGGAGTTGTAATGTCGGCGACTTTGGGATTCACGACATTGTTACCGGGCGTTCCCATATGGTACGTCCCCAAAATAACAAGCGTGGGTTTTGTCCTGGCATACTGATCGACAATGCCGACCTGGGCCTGCGCAGCAATCACTGAAAGAAAAAGGGAAAGATTGAGAAAGAGAGTCTCGCGTATTTTCATAAATCTGTCTCCGAATCAAACCGGAAGATAACTCGCCGCGCCTCACTCGTCTTTCTTCACTTTGATACGCCGGACCAGAGTCCGGTCCGGCAGCGACGCCAGCGAGCCCTCGAGGACATTGCCCTGAACAGCAAGCTCAAAGAAGAGGTGAACCCGGCTGTTCTTGAATTCGCTGGTGAGCATTCGCTTTTGCGTGTCGTAAGCAAAATCGAAGACGCCCATCGTCTCAGGTTTACCGTTCACAATTTTATCGGCGGTGATAGTCACAGTGTTTGGTTTACCAGTGGCGACAACTATGCGGTAAACAACCTGCTCATCGTTGCAGGCAGGAAATTTTTCTTTGTTTACGCAAATTGATTCGCCGGACCAATTGCCAACCAGCTTCGAGACTTCACTGCCCTGCTCACCTTTGTCTTTTTGGGCGACGGCCGCAGGTGCGGTGAAGAAGCCGCACAGCACGAAAAATCCAATTAGCACACCGATTCGCTTCATTGTTGTCCTCAACTTTTAAACACGACTAGCATTCAGTTAAAAAGAAAGTGACGATGTTAGGGGCCGAGAATCGACGTCAAGCGCAGGGTCTCGCCCGCTCAAAAAGTCTGTGGAGGATAATGTCACCGCGATATCAGCATGAACATGACTGGAGCGCGAGCAACACACTTGCGTCTTTTCTTACTTCTTTCGGACGTTGGCAACCGGGGACGGTTGCGCTCCAGTCCGCTGGGTTGCGCCTTTATCATCACACTAAATCAATTGAGACAGAAAATCGAGGCAGTTGAAACTTAGATGTGTTTGGAGAAAGTTAAGGTGAGCGCCTGCGGAAGGAATGTATCGAAAGTATGATACGTCGTACTTGACCATCACTGTTTTCAGTCCGCAGAGCGGACACCAGGGTAATGCCTGGGCGTGAGCCCCAGGGAGAAGTGCACGTGTCGCTTGAGCCTGCGAAGCGGGTGAAGCCGGCGCCCCGACACGCGTCGAAATAATGCAGCTGCCGGCCGCTCCGCGGCATGAGAGCGAAAGTAATGAATTATCTTTAAGGACAAGATCATGAAGAAACGAAAACTAGGAAACAGTGGACTTGAAGTCTCGGCG
>JBKPNP010001002.1:0-1622 GCA_046732775.1 Acidobacteriota bacterium | reverse complement strand
TGCAGAATCCCAACGTGGTTGCCGGCTTCACCTTTATTAACACCGCGCTTGCAGGTATCTGGTTCGCGTTTGCTTACCTCAAAACGCGCTCGCTCTGGTTTCCGCTGGGAATCCATTGGGCCTGGAATTGGGCGTTGGGCTCATTCTTCGGTCTGCCGGTGAGCGGTATTTCTGATCTCGCGCCGCACCCGCTCATGAGGGGCACAGACCATGGACCCGCGTGGCTAACTGGCGGCAGTTACGGGATAGAGGGCGGGGTCGCGTGTACTGTCACGCTAATCATTTCGACCATATTCATTTTCAGAACCTCGCTCGTTAAAACGGCTCCTGAAATGAAGGAGCTTGCTCCAAAACCACCGATTGCCGAGACAATCCGCCAGAATCCCGAGCTGTCGGTTTAGCCTTTCTGTTAACACTCTCCTCGTCGTTGCCGTCTTACCGGTGTCAGCGAAGCATTAATCCAATTCGCCGAGCCGGATGAGACCAGTCAAATGTATGAGCTCGAGGCCACAGCAGAAGTCCTTATCATGACCGCACCAGGGAAAGCTGCGACAGATCAGAGGTTCGGGGAACGCACAGCGGCCGTGGCGACCGCGACTGCTCAGGCTCGACCCGCGAATGATCACGAATCGATCGAAGCTCAACTCGTGCGGCTGGTGCTCGCCGGCGACCGCGACCGTTTTGGACGTCTTTACGAACTCTACGCTCCGCTCGTCCACGGCATCCTGTTAGCTCGCATGCCACGCAGCGAAGTGGAAGACACGGTGCAGGAAATATTCCTGCACGCGTTCAAGAAGTTGGACACGCTGCGAGACCCGAATGCGTTTGGGCCGTGGATTGGGATGATTGCGCGAAACCGCGCCATGGACTTTCATCGCAAGTCGCGCGACACCGTCGAACTCACCGAAGACTTTAAGAGTTCAGATTCGAGCGGCGCGAAAGCCGAAGAGATCCTTGCCATCATCCGGCTGCTTCCCGACGCCTATCGCGAAACTTTAGTGCTGCGGCTGGTTGAAGGAATGACGGGACCGGAAATCGCAGTGCGCACTGGTCTGACCGCTGCGTCAGTGCGTGTCAATTTACATCGCGGGATGAAGCTGTTGCGCGCCAAGCTCGGTTTTGGGGAGGGCTTACATGAATAACGAAAGCGATTACCTGTGGGACAAAACGGGCGAGCCGGATCCCGAGATTAAACAACTCGAAGAGATACTGGGCACGCTGCGTTATCAACCTCGACCGTTGAATATTCCGGCGAGCGTTTCGGCCGGTAGCAGGCGAAGTTTTTTTCGTAGTGCTACGCCGAGTTTGGCAATTGCTGCGGCGCTAGCGTTAATCGTGCTCGGCTTGGGCGTGTGGCTCGGAGGGCAACGTTTGCAGAGACCTGAACCCGGCCCACAGGCACGAAACGAAAAGCTCCCAGCGGCGCCGGCCCCGAGCCCCGAACCGAATCGCACAGCCGTACCCGCGCCCGGCGGCACTGAAGCGGCGGTCGATACTTCTCGAACCGCAGCACCACGACAATCGCTTTTAGCAGTTCGTGGAAAACGAATTCACCGAGAGGCAGTTAACCCTGAAATCGCGGCCCGCAGACTCGAGGAGGCCGAAGCCGCTAAAGACCAATT
>JBKPNP010001001.1:0-6813 GCA_046732775.1 Acidobacteriota bacterium | reverse complement strand
TCTTACTCGGTTACCGTCTGCATAAGAAATTGACTAAACAAGTTATCTTTGAGAGTACCGCTTGATAAGCTTTGCATCTCTGCCTCGGTGGTCGAGGCCCTGGCCGTAGCGATGAGAGCCAAAATCTTTTCGATTAAACCGTCAACATTCGGCTTCGTGACGTAGTCATTTGCTCCTGCTGCGAATCCCTTCTGCTTGTCTGTGTCGTAAGCCGCACCCGAATAGAAAAGAATCGGCGTATCGGAGTCAAACTCACGTATCTGCTGGCAGAACACAAAACCGTCGACTCCAGGCAACCAGGAGTCGAGGATGAGAAGATCCCACTTGCCCCGCTTAATTAATTTCCAAGCGGCAGCGGCCGATCGTGCACAGGTCGCGTCGATTCCCACTGAATTCAACAACAGGCTCAATATTTCGCAAGTATCTTCGTCATCGTCCACACAAAGAACGCTGGGTCGGCTAGACGTAGGCATAGCAACCTCCGGGGGATTGGGGATTGAACAGGTCATGGTCATCCTCGCCGACGTTCGCCTGTGGGTCTGTGCGTTGACGCACTTACGGAGTAAGAGTACTGTAGCCAACTCGTCCATTCTTTCGACTCACGAATTACCTCCATACACGAGCAAAGGGTGGTTACCCGCAGTTTAGGGCCGCTGTGTTAATGAGCGGCCTCGAGGAAAGCTATGTCAGTCATTGCTCTAAGGGAAGAAGCCCGTTTGAACCATCTGTTCGCGTGGGTCAGTGAGGAGGAATTGATGCGGCTGCTGCCAAATCTGCAACCGCTCACGTTACCGCTCGGCGAGGTTCTCTATGAGTCCGGTGAAAGGATGGACTACGTCTACTTCCCTACCACCGCCATTATTTCTTTGCTTTACATTATGGAAAACGGATCGACTGCGGAGATCGGCGTAGTGGGGAATGATGGGCTCGTCGGCATCGCTATCTTCATGGGGGGTGATACCACGCCCAACCGCGCTGTGGTGCAGAGCGCCGGCAAAGCTTTCAAGATGCACGCGAAGGAAATGAAAGAGGAGTTCACGCGTGGTGGCCGCTTTCATAATCTGTGTCTACGTTACACGCAGGCACTGATCACACAGATTTCACAGACGGCTGTTTGTAACCGTCTACACTCAATCGATCAGCAACTTTGCCGCTGGCTATTGCTGAGCCACGATCGTTTGCCTACCAGCAGATTAATCATGACGCAGGAGTTGATCTCCAACATGCTGGGTGTGCGGCGCGAAGGCATTACCCACGCGGCCAAGCGTCTACAAAAGGCCGGCTACATTAGTTACGTCCGTGGCGATATGACGATTCTGGATCGGAAGGGATTAGAGGCGAGCGTCTGCGAATGCTATCAGGTTGTGCGGACCGAGTATGACCGCTTATTAGGACGGGGTCTTCAATAGTTTTGTGATGAATATGTGTGACAACGCACAGACCCCAGATAATCAGAAACGTAAGGTGTGGAGAATCATGAAAAAATCAACGTCCAACTTTTTAATGGCAGTCGCAATAGGTATTTCGTTTGTCGTCACTCCGCCAGCTGCGCCAGGCCAAAACAGCAACAGCTCGACCGGGCAAATGAAGGAAAGTGGTAACGAAGTGAAGAAGGCCGGCGCCACTAGTGGCCACGATGTAAAACATGGCCGCATCGTGCGTGGTGGTAAACACTTTGGCAAGCACATGGGACGCGCCGGCAAGCACTTCGGGCGCGGAACGAAGAAAGCTGTCAAACACGTAATTTCCTAAGCTTCAAAATTCAAAGAGCGGGGGCAAGCCCGCCTTCCTTACCGCGAGGTGATCACAGTCGAGTCTCGGATTGCCGGCGAATAGGCTTTCAACGAGAAAGCAAAGCGCGCCAATGCGGAGTCTCGAGGCCAGGAAGGCGCGCTTGCCCCCGTTTTTGTCACTACAAATAGAAGCATTTCCAATGTCCCCATTAAAGAGCCCAATAATCGCAAACCAGCTGCTCGCGGCGCTACCGAAAAAGGAGTATCAGGCACTGCGGTCGCAGCTCGAAGAAATCCCTCTGGTGTTTGAGCAGATCATCTACAAGCCCGAGGTGGCGATGAGTGACGTCTATTTCCCAAACAGTGGCATCGTTTCACTGCTTGCCGGCCTCAACGAACGCGCCACACTGGAGGTGGGCATGGTCGGCAGAGAAGGCATAGTTGGTCTCGCGGTTTTTATGGGAGTTAAAGAGTCGCAGAATCGCGCGGTTGTCCAGGGTGCTGGTTCAGCGATGAAGATGAAAGCGAGGGCGTTTCGCCGAGAATGCGATAACGGCGGCGCGTTGTCGCACCTTTTGCAGCGCTACACTCACTCGCTGCTGACTCAGATCACGCAGTCGGCGGTGTGCAATCAGTTTCATTCGGTCGAAGCGCGTTTGGCCCGCTGGCTCCTCATGACGCACGACCGCATGGAAACGGATGAGTTTCAACTTACCCAGGAATTTTTGTCGAACATGCTGGCGGTAAGACGTGAATGCGTAAACAAGGCTGCCGGCAAAATGCAGAAACGGAAACTGATCGCCTACAGCCGTGGACGTCTAACTGTTTTGAATCGTGCCGGGCTCGAAGCAGTTTCATGCGGCTGCTATGAAATTATTAAGAAACAAAGCATTCAATCCCGCGCGTAACCCCACGTTTCAACCGACTCATTCGCCGTACGCTTCGTTTAACTTACGAAAGTGGTAACCCATCGCTGCCAGCCGCATCGACTGGGGGAACTGATCGCGATGCCGCGCGATCGCGTGCCCCAGAAAACGCCAGAACTCGCGGCGTTCCCGATCAACTACGCCAAGCTTAACGATTAGTCGCGTGAGCGACGCTAACCCGCTGAGTAGATCGACGCGTGCGGGACGCGGCAACGCCTGGGCGGTGCGCTTCAACGAATCGAGCGAGCGCCGGTAATACTCGCTCGGTTTGTAGATAGTGCGCATGATCGACTGATAGCCTTCAATCAGCCGCGTCGCGTCCATGCGCGGCACGAAGTTAAGCGAACAATTCGTGTTGTTGCCCGTGCTTTCGCCGATCAGTCGCCCTTCCCTCTCCAGCCGTCGCCAAAGTTGAGTGTCCGGTAACGCCGTCAGCAAACCGACCATGGCGAGCGGAATCGCGCTGTCGCGGATAAAGCTTATTTGCCGTTCAAATATGTCCTCGGGATCGTTGTCAAAGCCGACGATGAAACCCGCCATCACTTCCATTCCATAGCTTTGAATCTTCCTTACGGACTCGAGCAGATTGCCGCGGTTCTGCGACTTCTGGGCTTCATGCAAACTAGCTTCGACCGGCGTCTCGATACCCAGGAAGACGCGGCCGAAACCTGCGCGCTGCATTTCGCCGAGCAACTGCTCATCGTCTGCCAGGTTGATGCTCGCTTCGGTTAAGAACGAAAACGGAAAGTTGTTCTGCTCCTGCCAACGCGTTAATTCCGGCAGCAGTCGTCGCACATTCTTTTTGTTGCCAATAAAATTATCGTCGACAATAAACACTGTGCCGCGCCAACCAACTTTCAACAGCGCCTCAAGCTCCGCCAACATCTGCTGAATACTTTTCGTCCGCGGCACGCGTCCATAGATTTCAATGATGTCGCAGAATTCGCAATTGAACGGGCAGCCTCGCGAATACTGCACTGACATCGCGCTGTAACCCTTCATGTCCGCGAGTTGGAAGTGTGGCACTGGAGTCAGCGCTAACGGCGGCTTGTCCGCAGCCTGATAAGTGCGTTTCGCTGTTCCTCGTTCGAGGTCCGCAATGAACTCCGGTAGCGTCGTTTCAGCCTCGCCGAGAAAAATGTGGTCGACGTCCGGCAAGTCTTCCACGGTCGTCGTTACGTAAGGCCCACCCAACACCACTCGCTTCCCGAGTTCTTTACAGCGTCTTACCACTTCGTGAATTGACGCTTTCTGCACCAGCATGCCGGTGATCAAAACGATGTCGGCCCACGCGATTGCAGATGCCTTCAACGAGCGCACATTCAAATCAACCAGCTTGCGTTCCCACGCCGACGGCAACATCGCTGAGACCGTCAACAGACCGAGCGGCGGAAACGCGCAGCGTTTGCGTTCGAATGGCAACGCATGGCGAAAACTCCAATAGGTGTCAGGAAATTCGGGATTAACCAGAAGCGCTTTCATTGGCGGCGACCTCCGAACGTCTTACCGAAGATTGTTAGAACTGATGCGGGGTTAGCATCCTAACTCCTGGGCGAGGGCTCGCGGGTAATAATTACGTAAGAATCCGGATTCGAGCGTCGGGAAGAGACACACAAATTCAACACCTCTTGAGCGCACACGGCTACGAGAAACACGTGCTGATCGCATAGAATGACGCGGCTTTAGTGTTACGGGTCAAGCAGAAGATTCGGCAAACGATACCTACGGCAAAGAAATCTTTGTGAAGTTCAGCAATCTCGAAAACTCAGTCACCCAACCGACCGCTCTTAACTTGGAGACGGGTCAGTCGAGTGGCAGCTTGTTCAGTTCCAGCTCAGAGCCGGCGCCCAACTGGCGCGCCATGAGCGACACTGATCACTTCGTCCAGTTCTACGAGGCCGATGGTTTCCTGCTTAACTCTTTGAGCGGGTTCATTGGCTCGGCAATCAATGCCGGTGAGGGCGCTATCGTTGTCGCCACAGCGGACCACCGCAATGATCTCGATCGGTTGCTCGCGTCAAACGGCGTTGACATCGAAGCCGCAAGAACGCTTGGCCGTTATCGCTCGCTCGATGCTGCCGACACGCTCGCGCAGTTCATGGTAAACGGTGCTCCGCATCCGGATCGGTTCCAAACGGTAATGAGTGCCGTTATTTCGAGCGTGACCGACGGTCGTTCGCGCATACGCGCGTTTGGTGAAATGGTGGCTGTCCTCTGGGCCGAAGGAAACTACGATGCTGCACTTCAGCTGGAGCAGCTTTGGAACGATCTGCAGAAATCGCATTCGTTCTCACTGTTTTGTGCTTACCCGATTGGGGGGTTCGGCGGCGAACAGTTTGTAGATTCGGCGCTTCACGTTTGCAGCGCGCATTCGCGTGTAATCCCCGCTGAAAGTTTTGCCGCTATCGACGACGTCGATGGTCGCATGCGCGCCATTACCCTGCTGCAACAAAAAGCAAAAACGTTGGAGGCGGAAATCCAGGCACGAGGGCGCATTGAAGAAAGTTTGCGGCAGGCGCTGGTTCGCGAGAAGACGGCACGCACTGAAGCGGAGACCGCCAACCGCATGAAGGATGAATTCCTCGCCACTGTTTCGCATGAGATTCGCACGCCGCTAAACGCCATCCTCGGCTGGTCGCATCTTCTGCGTAATGGAAAACTGGATGTGGCAACCGCTGAACGAGCCATCGATACCATCAATCGCAACGCCAAGTCGCAAGCCCAAATCATTGAAGACATTCTAGACGTTTCGCGGATGATCACCGGCAAACTGCTTTTGAAAAATGAGCAGGTTGATATCGCTACCGTGATCAATGCCGCGATTGATTCCGTTCAGCTGGCGATCGACAGCAAGGAGTTGAATCTTGAAGTCATCCTTGATCCGCTGGCGCGTCACACGGTTGGTGACGCCAATCGGCTGCAACAGGTGGTTTGGAATCTGCTTGGGAATGCAATCAAGTTCACTGCGACCGGCGGTCGGATTGAACTCAAAGTAGAACGTGACGGAGACCTTTTAAAGCTTCAAGTAGCAGATAGTGGGCAAGGTATAGCCCCCGACTTTCTGCCTTACATCTTCGACCGATTCAGCCAGGCTGACGGCACCACTACTCGCAAACACGGCGGATTGGGATTGGGCCTCGCAATCGTAAGACACCTCGTCGAACTCCATGGCGGTACGATCAAGGCTGACAGCGCCGGCGTCGGACGCGGATCCACTTTCACAATTCATTTGCCTCTTGCGCCTCCGGTCATCCGAGCGAAAAAGAGAACTAATCCAGTTCGCTGACAGCGGGCCAATCGCACCATTAAAAATAAAAGCCGCGGACGACAGACGCTTCTGTCGTTCCGCGGCTGAATTTTTGAGCGCTAGCCGCTCTTAGTATCTGCGATGACGTTTGCGAATCTTGTAGGTGTAAACCGCACCGCCGCCAGCTCCGACCAGCGATCCAATCGCTGCGCCCTTCTTACCCCCGGCGATTCCGCCGATCGCTGCACCACCGAGTGCCGAACCGGCGACCGTCAATTTGTCACGATGTTTCTTCCAAAAACTGCGATGCCGACGACGATAACGTCTGGTAGTCGTCTGAGCTGAAACGACGTTTGAACCAGTGGAACCAACCGGACCCAGAGGCAACCCCACAAACATCAGAGTCAACAGCACCAGCGCTGTGGCCAGAAATCGTTTTGCTTTCAGCGTCAATAAAGTCCTGTTCATGAATCTCTCCCTTCGAACCTGTTTATTGCAATTGGTTCAATGGCAAGAGTTATGCCCGCGTTGATGAGAACGATACAAGGCAAAAGGCTGGTCTATGGACGGGATATCCGGAGTTAGCCGTACTGTTAAGAGGCAGTTACGTATGGGAGTGGTCCAGCCACGGGGCTGCTTGCACCTACTGCTTAACGAACTTTAACGCGACGCCATTCATGCAATAACGCAGTCCCGTGGGTGCCGGTCCGTCATCGAAGACGTGCCCGAGATGCGCGTCACAGCGCGCGCAGAGCGCCTCGGTCCTCGTCATCCATAGACTTGAATCGACTTCCTCGCGCACATTCTCTTTGGCAATCGGTTCGTAGAAACTCGGCCAACCCGTGCCCGAATCAAACTTTGCTTCCGAGCGGAATAGCGGCAGGCCGCAGGCGACGCACTCGAAAAC
>JBKPNP010001000.1:0-1545 GCA_046732775.1 Acidobacteriota bacterium | reverse complement strand
GCTAAACTACGCGTTTCCAAAATCGGCCCGAGACCGCAACTATCTGTAAAACCAGCTTAACCAACAATCTTTTTAGACGGAGAACCACGTAATCATGGCTATTCAGGCGACACAAATCCGGCGCGGGATGATGATTCTATTTGAAGGCGAGCCCTGCAAAGTGATGGAGTTTCGACACCACACCCCCGGCAACCTGCGCGCGATGGTGCAAACAAAACTGCGCAACATTAAAACCGGATCGTCGTTTGAACACCGCTTTCGCTCGTCAGACACAATCGAGCGCGCCATGATGGAACAACATGAGATGGAGTTTCTCTATTCCGACGGCTCGCATCACCACTTCATGAATACTGAAAACTACGAGCAGGTAGCACTCAGCGACGAAGAACTGGGCGATGCCGCGCCGTGGTTAACTCCGGGACTGAAAATTCAGGCAGAGTTTTATGAAGGCTCACCGATCGGTATCGATTTGCCGCCATCGATGGAGCTGACCGTGACCCGCACCGATCCGACTCTGAAAGGCGCCACCGTTTCCAATGTGAATAAACCGGCGACGCTCGAAAATGGAGTGACCGTAACAGTTCCGCCGTTTGTTAATGAAGGCGATCGTATTCGCGTCGACCCGAGCGAAGGCCGCTACATCGAGCGCGCTAAGTAGTGTCGGACAAGCTATAGGTTGTCGTTTAAGCGACAAACTGAAGTTTGTCGGACATCAACTCCGTGACAGGCAGCAATGCCTGTCCTACCTATGTACGTCATCTATAGCCTTCTTCTGGTTCTCGGCTTCCTCATACTACTTCCGCGATTTTTCATAGACGCTTTTCGACACGGAAAATACGTGGCTGGGTTTGGCGAACGGCTGGGCTGGCTCGCGCCCCTGCCTCATGATGGACGGCCGGTCGTTTGGATCCACTGTGTGTCAGTAGGCGAAACGCAGGCGGCACGTCCTCTCGTGCAGGCCATTCGTCAACGCTATCCCGACTATCAACTCGCGATCTCAACAATCACTCTCACGGGTCAAACCTTTGCGCGTGAAGTCTTCAAGGATCAGGCTGCCAAGGTTTTTTACTTTCCGTTCGATTGGCGCTGGATAGTGCGCCGGGCTCTCAAAGCGATCCACCCGAGCGCCGTCGTGGTAATGGAAACAGAGTTGTGGCCGGGCTTTTTACGCGAATGCAGCGCCCGAAAAATTCCGGTGGCTCTGGTAAACGGCAGGCTTTCACATCAGTCCTTCCGCCGCTACCGGATGATTAAGGTTTTCATGCGACAGGTTTTGCGGTCGCTGAGTCTCGCGATCATGCAAACCGAGGCCGACGCGGAACGGATTGGCGCGCTCGGTATGGACGTTCGCAAAACTCTCATCTGCGGCAACATGAAGTTTGATGCTGACGCTATGCCGGCAACGGGTGGGGTCGCGGCGGAGCTGAGTGAAAGGTTCGGACTGAATGGCGCGTCGCCTTTGATTTTGGCAGCGAGCACGCACGACCCCGAAGAAGCTCTGATCCTGAACAGTTTTCGGCAACTGCTTTCGTCGTCACGTGTGAA
>JBKPNP010000999.1:0-5382 GCA_046732775.1 Acidobacteriota bacterium | reverse complement strand
AGCTGTACATCAGATCTGACGACGGGCAAAGACTGGTGCCGCTCGGTGAACTCGTGACCTGGAAAACCATGCTCGGCCCACAGACAGTCAATCACCTGAATCAATTTACGAGCGTGACGCTCTTCTTCAATCTCAAGCCGGGCGTAGCGTTGGGAGACGCGACAAACTTCATCATCAAGTCGGCGGCTGAAATCATTCCCGCGGGAGTGCGCGGCGAGCTGCAGGGCGAAGCACAGACGTTTGCAAACACGGTGACGAGCCTGACGCTGTTAATGGCGCTGGCGGTGTTCGTGATGTACGTGATTCTGGCAATCCTTTACGAAAGTTATGTGCACCCGTTGACGGTCTTGTCGACGTTGCCCACTGCGCTTGTCGGTGGATTGTTTACCCTCTTGATATTCGGGCAGGAAGCCTCGCTTTATGCTTTCGTCGGCATGTTTATGTTGATGGGTATCGTGAAGAAGAACGGCATCATGATTGTGGACTTCGCGCGGCAACGCGTGGAGGCAGGAGAGACGGCCGAACAGGCGATACACGACGCGAGCATGGATCGCTTTCGTCCGATCGTGATGACCACGCTGGCTGCAGTCTTCGGCGCACTGCCGATCGCGCTGGGCTTCGGCGCTGACGGTTCCTCACGGCGTCCGCTCGGGTTGGTCGTAGTCGGGGGACTAGTCATTTCGCAATTCATCACCCTTTACATCACACCGGTGATCTATCTCTACCTGGAACGATTTCAGGAAAACGTACTCGATCGCACGTCGTTCTTCGGGTCGCGCAAGGCTCGTAAAATCGACCCGCCTGTCGTGGTTGAAGGGCAAGCTCTCGTCGATACCAACGCTGCGGAAAACTAATAGTTGAAACGCAGGCCCAAAGGGCCGTCGGTTAATGGCCACGCCCGTGAGGGCGTGGACTCCACGCCTTAATTCATCACGGAGCGCCGAAGGTGCGGCAGTCGACCTCCGTTAAATCTTTGCCAATACCGCACCTTAGGCGCTCGATCCCCGGTCGTGTCTTTCTTCCACGCCCTCACGGGCGTGCTATTCACCGCCGGCCCTATGGGCCTTTCATCTTGCTGCAGACTGTGCACGTGCCGAACCTTTAACCGAACCCTAGTTCACGCCACTAAAAATAATTGAACCGTTGAAAGAGTCGGGCGTATAAAGACCCGTACCCCTGTGTCCGGTCAGTCAAACGAATCCCAAAATTGGAGGATGCTATGAAGCCCACACCCACCAGAGTTCTATTCGTCGTAATCCTGCTGGCTTTGTCCGTCGCCAACTCGTTAGCGCAAACGCGCACGCCGATTTCCGGAGAATGGCGCATCGAGTTCACGCGCGATGAGCCCGATCAGGTGCAGCTCACCATGCTTTATGGCAACGGTGGCCGCAAACAAAACTGGGGTCACGGCGTCAAGGTAAGCGAGCTTCAGGGACTACCGGTCGAACAGGCACGCAACTCCGCAATCGATGTGACGATGCACCTGGCCCGCGAGGCCGGAACTTTTGTGCTGACCGGCGCCTTCCGCGACGGCAAAGGTACAGGGAACTGGACGCTCACGCCCAGTGAATCATTTATCGCAGCGATGGCTAGCCGCGGTTATACAAACCTTACTGACGCCAACTTGTTTTCCGCCGCCATGGCCGACATGAAGGTCACCTCAATTGACGAACTGAAGGCGGCGGGCTACGACCATCTGGCCTTTGATCGTCTGATCGAGGCAAACATATTCAAGGTAAACGGCGCGGTAATCAGTGATCTTAAAGCCGCAGGTTTTGAGAATCTGCCGTTCAGTAAATTGGTGGAAGCGCAAATCTTCAAGGTGAACAGCGTCTTTGCGAAGGAAGCCGAAGACCTGGGCTTTGGCAGGCTCCCGTTTAATAAGCTGGTGGAATTGCGTGTGCACAAGATCACGCCTGAGTACATCAACGAAATTCGGGCGACCGGATTCAATAAGCTCGCTCTGAATCAGATCGTTGAGTTCAAGATTTTCAAGGTAACGCCTGACTTTGTAAACGACTTGCGTGCCGCCGGTTATTCGTCCATCACGCCGCAACAAATCGTCGAGCTGCGCATCTTCAAAATTGATATCGACTACGTGCGCCGCATGAAGGCAAACGATCCAAACGTCACGATCCAACAGATCGTGAACTACCGCATGAACGAACGACGCGACCCACCTATCTAGGGAGTCGCGTAGTTGGCTTTGCTGCGAAAGCAGGTGAAGTTTTAAGTCCGCGGAGCGGAGAGCAGCGTAAAGCCTGGGGCGTGAGCCCCAGGGAGAAGTGCCAACGTGTCGATCAAACCCGCGAAGCGGGTGAAAGCCAGCGCGCCGAACACTCGTCCAAATGATGCCTCTGCCGCCCGCTCCGCAGGCTTTGATCGCTCTTGCTGATACGCTCCTGGGGCTCACGCCCCAGGCTTTACGCTGACGTCCGCTCCGCGGACTGACTGGCGTTCTTATTTTCTGGGGACGAGTCTGTTCTTATCGAGAAACGTAAGAACCGCCGCGTTGAACTCTTTCGGCTTCTCCATCATCACGAAGTGGCCGACCCCGTCCCACATTTGAAAGTCCATGTTCGGCGCAACCTCACGTGCCAGCGTCTCGAGATTCGGTGGGTAAAAGGGATTTTTGGCCATGATCGCCAGTACCGGAACCTCAATCTTGTCGATTCCCCATATCGCGTTGTCAGCCATCCCTTCCATCGCGCTCACGATAACGTGTTGCGGTGTGTTTGCGGCCGAGGCCCTGATTCGCTCTTTAGCTTCGGCCGACAGATTCGGTCCGAGCATTCCGGCGAACATCTGCGCGACCACGTCCCGGTAATTAGGACCACGAAAGCCAGCAATCATTCGATCCATCAAAGTCTTGGGAGCAAATTGCCGTAACGCGCCATCGACGACCACAATCGCGAGCGTCTGCTGCGGATACTTGCGGTAAAACTGGCGCGCCACCGGAGTCCCCATGCTGTGGCCTAACAGCACGGCGCGTTTCACCTTCGCGTCTTTCATTACGGCTTCAACCGCATCAGCAAACAAATCCATCGTGTACGCGATCTGCGGTTTGTCGCTGGCACCATGGCCCGGCAAATCAAGTGCGATAATGCGTGTGCGTGCGGCGAAGTCGGGAATCTGATCGCGCCAGTTATCGAGATTGCAGGTCCAGCCGTGAATCAAAACAATCGCATCGCTGCCTTTACCGTAGTTGACGTAATGAATCCGGGCATTCGTGTTTGGCGCGATCTTCAGTTTGGTAAAGCGCGACTCTCCGGCCGGCTGCTGGGCCGCAGCGCGAACGCTGAACACCGGCGTGAACAGCAACACCAGCGCGATCAAAAGCAGGTGGACACTTGAGCGCGGCGATTGGGAAGCGAAGATGTGTTTGGTTTTCATGAGTGTTAACCCCCGATGGAAAACTCTTAACCGTTACCAGGATACCGGGTCGCTACCGCTCCCGGTTCTGAATTTGTGTTTCGTTGCTCAAGTCCGGCTTTGCCTTAAAAACTGCAACTCTTTTGTTTTCTCTGTGTAACCTCTGTGCTCTCCGTGCCTCCGTGGTGAATTATTCCTCGAAAGATGCCACCACAGAGGCACGGAGAACACAGAGGTTACACAGAGAAGAACTCAGCAAACGACTTTGAGGCAAGGCCCTCAAGTTCCACCTGCGTGGGTCGAGTAATTCAGAACCGGGAGCGGTAGCGACCGGGTGAACACCGATTGCCCTTCAAGTTTGAATGACCAGAGACGCGGTTACAATGCGACTACTCGATCTTACGCGCTGAACGAAGGAGAAGACTAATGCGAATCTTTTGCCTGCAGAGAAAATCTACCGGGGATCTGTTTTTATTGATGAGTGCGATGATGCTGGTGAGCTTGATCCCCAGCGCCGCTGGAGGTCAAACAACTCCGCGTTCGCGCCAACGCAAGCTCGTTAAAATCTATTTCTACCACGAGCCCGGCGAATACATCGACCTCGCTCCAGTCAAACGGTTTGTGAACGGCGCCTCGCCGGCGCGCGCCGCGATCAAGGCGCTACTTGCCGGCCCGACGGCTGCAGAGCGACGGAGAGGTTTTGATTCGTTGGCCAGTGCTTCCGAATTCGCCATCGGTTCGCTGAGTATTTCCGACGGAACTGCGCACGTTAATTTCGTCGTTAGCCGAACCTGGGCGGGTTTTCCCGGCGACACCGCGCCGATCAGATTTAAAGCGGCAGTCGAGCTCACTCTCAAACAATTCCCGGAGGTGAAGCGCACCGTTGTGACGCTGAACGGTGACAAAGATTTTGCGGAGGACTGACCAAATTAACGCTGAAAGCGTTCGCTAATTCGAGCCCAGGGTTGCGGCAACCCTGCGACTACGGGCGGCTCTCGCACTTTCACCACGCAACCCTTTCAGGGTTGCGAAATTTCTTATCAGTGGCGCATTACCCAGGGTTGAAACAACCCTGGGCTGGAATTTGCGAACGCTTTCAGCGTATTACTGGGCTGGAATTTGCGAACGCTTTCAGCGTATGACTGGGCTGGAACTCGCGAACGCTTTCAGCGTATGAGTCATTCGCCCAGTCGCCCGGGCAAATCTGCGACGGTGTACGCCACGACAGCCATCGTGGCCACGCACAGCGCCAGCTCCTGCGGGTTAACTTTATCAAGCGTGTCCGCCGGAGTGTGGTGTATGTCGAAGTAATGCGTGCCGTCAACGTCAAGACTTGCGCCCAGCGCACCTTCTTTAGTTAGTGGTCCGATGTCAGTGCCGCCGCCATTTGCAGCGAGTCGATCAGCACGAATGCCTGTCAGCAATTTCATAATCGCTTGAAAGTTTGAACGCGCCTGTGGCGGAGCTGAAGAGGCCAGGCCAAACCCCACGGGCCGGTAAACTCGGAATCGGATTCCACGACCAGTACATGTTTCGCAATCTCAGCGCGATGCGCGTCGCGATAGGCGTTGCCGCCGCGGGTTCCGTTTTCTTCGTTGGTGTAGAGAACGACACGTATCGTCCGTTTCGGCCGCAGGCCAAGCTGCTTTAGTAACCTGACCGCTTCCCAGGCGGCGATACATCCGCCACCGTCGTCCTGCGCTCCCTGGCCCACGTCCCACGAATCCAAGTGACCGCTTAACAAGACTACTTCATCTGGTTTTTCCGTCCCCTTGAGTTCGGCAATTACGTTTGCCGACTCGGCGTCAGGAAGAAACCTGGCTTCCATCTTCAGCCTCAGCTTCGGATGGTCGCCGCGGTCGTGCATGCGTTGTAACAGTTCAGCGCTTTCGATCGTTATGGCGGCACTCGGAATCTTCGGCTGCTTCTCATCGTAGTTCAGCGCACCGGTGTGGGGAGTTTGCAAACTTACCGGCGTGATGGAACGCACCAGCGTGGCGACGGCACCGT
>JBKPNP010000998.1:0-1555 GCA_046732775.1 Acidobacteriota bacterium | reverse complement strand
GCACAGAGCACACCGAGGTAGCACAGAGGCCGATACAATGCCTTTACTATCGCTCAAAAACCTTTCCAAGCGTTTCGACAAAACCACCGCCGTGGCCGACGTTTCCCTCGACGTCGAGCGTGGCGAGTTTTTTGGTCTGCTGGGCCCTTCCGGCTGCGGTAAAACTACAACGCTCCGCATGATCGCTGGTCTCGAACAACCGGACTCCGGTTCAATCATCTTCGACGGCACTGACATCACCAGTCGTCCGGCGGAACGCCGCGGCTTCGGAATGGTATTTCAAAACTACGCACTCTTTCCTCACCTGAACGTCTTTGAAAATGTCGCGTTCGGTTTGCGCGCGCGCCACAAGCCGAAAGGCGAAATCGCAGAGCGGGTGAAAAGCGCGCTCGAGTTGGTGCAGTTACCCGGTTACGAAAAACGGCGGGTCGATGAACTTTCCGGGGGCCAGCAACAGCGCGTCGCGATCGCGCGCGCCATTGCTATTGAACCGGCGTTGCTGCTGTTTGATGAACCGCTTTCGAACCTTGACGTGACGTTACGCGAAGAAACGCGCGGTGAATTGCGTGAGCTGGTAACGCGCCTCGGCATGACCGCCGTTTACGTCACGCACGATCAGGAAGAAGCGTTTGCGTTGTGCGATCGCATCAGCGTGATGGTCGGGGGAAGATTGTTGCAAACCGGCAGGCCGCGCGACTTATACGAGCATCCGGTGCAACTCTCAGTGGGAAAATTCCTGGGACGCAATAACCTCCTGCGTGTAATTCGCCTGAGCTCGAGCAAAGCAGCGCTCAGCGAATTCAAAACGCTTGAAGGTGGGCTCGTGATTCGAGTGGCAGTTGACGAGGATAACCTCGTGCCGCTGAATCAGCCTTGCATTCTCGCCATTCGGCCGGAACACGTGATAGTGACAAAAACGAACGGCCACGTGGATAACGCGTTTCCGGCGACCGTCCGCGAGGTTAATTTTTCGGGCGCCACCTCGACAGTAAAACTCGACTCGAGTGGCTTGATTGTTGAAGCGCTGGCGCTGGACGCGAACGACTTTAAGGTGGGCGAACAGCGCATGATGGTCTTACCCCCGGAACGAATCGCGTTATTGAAGAACGAGTGAGGGGGTAGTTGAGGGTTCAAGCTTTAACTTGTGTTTTCGTTGCCAGGCGACAGCCTAAGGCTGCACTCTGAACTATTGGCGCCCGATTTTCCGCGGCTATGCCGGCTGATGTGCGGACGGGCTAGCCCTTCCGTCCAACGTTAAAAATCCCCGGGGCTATGCCCCGACGGGCGAAGCCCAAATGAGTGAAGAGCGCTCCACGGTGGGGCAGAGCCACCGCACATCAGACGGCAAAGCCGCAGCCCTCGCCCCGCGTATATTTCTTTTCCTCATCGTCGTCCTGGTCCTCCTATACGGCGTCATCTATCCCAACCTTCACGTCATCGTCGCCTCGTTGAAATTAAACGGCGGTTGGTCGTTCAACACTTACCGGCAAGCCTTATCCCAATCAGTAGTCCTCGAATCGATCGTGGCCAGCGTGGCGGTCTCGATCCTGACAGT
>JBKPNP010000997.1:0-3570 GCA_046732775.1 Acidobacteriota bacterium | reverse complement strand
CGCATCAACGGCAATCTCTATCACATCATCGGCGTGATGGAGCCGCTCGGCAGTTTCTTTGGGCAGTCGCGCGACAATTCGATTTTTATTCCCGTCAGCACTTTTGATAAGTACTACCCTGACCGCCCGTTTCCGGAAGTTGTGTTCTTCATCATTGTGCGACCGAAATCACGTGCGTACGTAAAGCCGGCCATCGACGAGATCACCGACATTCTACGGCGGCGGCGGCGCGTGCCCCTCGATGCTCCAAACAACTTCGGCATCTCCTCGCAGGACTCGCTACTCGACATTTATAATCAACTCACCGGAGCCACGGCGTTGGTGCTGACCGCCATTTCGTTTGTTGCCTTGATGATTGGCGGCATCGGCGTGATGAACATAATGCTGGTGTCGGTCACGGAAAGAACTAAAGAGATCGGCGTGCGCAAAGCTGTGGGGGCAACACGCCTGAATATACTGTCGCAGTTTTTAATCGAAGCGGTGGTCTTGACGGCGATAGGCGGCCTTGCGGGACTTGCCGTCGGCGAGTTGCTGGCGTTCGTGATTAACCGTTACTCTCCGTTGCCCGCGTATGTGCCAATTTGGGCGATTGCCGTTGGCGTTGGTATTTCAGCCGCGGTTGGAATCGTGTTTGGATTGTGGCCCGCCTGGAAAGCAGCGCGGCTCGATCCCATCGAAGCTCTGCGCTGGGAATAATAATTAGCCGCGGATGAACGCAAGTAAACGCGGATTCGGAAAAAATCCACGTTAACTTATGAAGTTGGTTCTGATCTGATCCGCGTGTTTCAGCGTTAATCCGCGGCCGATTTCGCTCGAGTGCAACCATTCGCGAGTCCTGCCCGTAGTAGTTTCAAGTGAAGTTTGTTGAAACATTAAAACTCGCAATCGCCGCTATTTGGGCGCACAAACTGCGCTCGGCACTCACTCTGCTCGGCATGATCATCGGCGTCACGGCCTTCGTAGTCGTAGTGTCGCTAATCTCCGGTTTCAACAAATACATCGACGAAAAGATTGCGGGCATCGGTTCCAAGTCGTTCACCATTCAGCGTTTCAACTTCGAAGACTTCAAAGACCTGGATTCAATCGCCGCCGCCCAGCGAAGAAACAAGGAACTGACGCTCGACGATTATGAATACCTTAAGGCGCGGGCGACGTTAGTCGACAAGATAGGTGCGAAGGCGCGTGCGTCGCGCTCGCTCGTCAAGCGTGCCTCGAAGTTTGTGGAAGATGTGCCGGTCGATGGCGCCATGCCGGTCACCAGCGAGATTGACAACATTGACGTCGCTTATGGCCGCTACTTCACCGATTCGGAAAATGACGGCGCGATGCGCGTGGCCTTCGTAGGCATGGATGTCGCCACCGCTCTCTTCCCCGCCGGCGCCGCTACGGCCATTAATGAGGAAATTAACGTCGCGGGTTTGCCCTACCGCATCATCGGAATTCAAACTGCAAAGGGCACGGTTTTCGGAGTGCCGCAGGACAATTTCATCACCCTCCCGTTGAAAACTTACGGCAACAACTTCGGCGGCTTCACGCGTAATCGCTTGCTCTATTTCGTGGCGACTTCCAAAACCGATGACAGTTTCAAAGATGCGGTGGACGAAGCACGCTTCCTGTTGCGCACGCGGCGACACTTGAAACCGGACGACAAAGACAACTTTGGGATTGTGACGCCCGACGCGATTACCGGCTTTCGTGATCGACTACTGGGACCGACTTATCTCGTTGCCGTCGCCGTCCCCGGCATTGCGCTGTTGGTTGGCGCAATCGTAATCATGAACATCATGCTGGTGTCGGTTACCGAGCGCACCAAAGAGATCGGCATACGCAAGTCGCTGGGCGCGCGCAAGATGGATGTGCTCAAGCAATTCCTGGTTGAAGCCGTCACGCTGTCGGCAATTGGTGGCGCCGTCGGCGTGTTGCTGGCGTGGATCATCGGCATGATCATGACGGCGATCTTCTTCCCGACAAATCTATCGATAGCCGCAATCTTTTTTACGATTATTGTGTCAGGCGGGATTGGCGTGTTGTCAGGTGTGTTTCCGGCATGGAAGGCGGCGCGGCTGGATCCAATTGAAGCGCTACGCGCAGATTGAAGTAACGCAAACTGTTGGTTTGCGACAAGCTTTAGCTTGTCGCGCAGCACGACAAACTAAAGTTTGTCGGACGATGAAAACGATGAAGCTGATTCGCAGTGACATTTACGAAAACCTGAAGATGGCGTTAGCCACGCTGCGCGGAAATAAACTGCGTTCGTTTCTGACGGTGTTCGGCGTGATGATTGGCGTTATCACGGTGATGCTGATTTCTTCAATCATCAGCGGCGTCGATACCGCTGTCAAAAAAGAACTCGAATCGTACGGCACCAATTCGATTTACATCATCAAGTTCAATTCCGGAATTCACATCGGCAGACTCTCGCGCGAAGAACGGATGCGCAAGGATCTTACCTACGACGATGCGATGGCGCTGACTTCCCTTCCGGCGGTCGAGCTTTCAGTTCCCTTCCTCGATATCAGCAACAATTTCTTTGGCCAGAAGATCATGGTGTCGAGTCCCGGCAAAACATCAGCGGCGGTGGCGCTGCAGGGGACGCTTCCTGACTTCGAACGCGCCGGCACGCAAATCATCAAAGAAGGCCGCTTCTTTACGCAGTATGAAAACGACAACAACGAAGAGGTGGCCGTGATCGGCTCGTCCGTCGGTCAGGACTTCTTCCCTTACGGCTCGCCGGTGGGCAGCCAGATTGAAATTGGCGGGCGTCAGTTTCGCGTGGTGGGCGTGCTGGAAAAACGCGAACAGTTTCTGCTCGGCGGCGGCGATGACGATCAGAACAATGTCATCTATGTTCCCTTCAATGTCGCGCGCAAACTGAAGCCTGGCTCGAGCGACATTTACATTCTGGCAGTCGCGCGCAAAGGCATGATGGACGAAGCGCTCGATCAGATTACCGATGTGCTG
The DNA here is from genome assembly GCA_046732775.1 of Acidobacteriota bacterium. Classification (GTDB taxonomy): domain Bacteria; phylum Acidobacteriota; class Blastocatellia; order Pyrinomonadales; family Pyrinomonadaceae; genus PSRF01. The sequence continues at coordinate 609 of JBKPNP010000997.1, read as the reverse complement.
CGCGTGCGCCGGCAGGTGCCCTTTGGCAAGCCGGACAACTTCGGCATGCAGACGGCTGAACTCTTTCTCAGCAACTTCCGCTCGATTCTGAGCGGCGTTGCGATCGCGATGGTCGTAGTTTCCTCGGTCGGTCTGATGGTCGGAGGCATAGGTGTGATGAACATCATGCTGGTGTCGGTGACAGAACGAACGCGCGAAATTGGAGTACGCAAAGCGATTGGCGCGCGGCGCAGAGATATTCTGTGGCAGTTCCTGATTGAGGCAGCAACGCTGACCGGCTTTGGTGGGCTGGTGGGATTATCGATCGGCTGGCTACTGACGTTTCTGTTGAGACTGGTGATGCCCTCGTACGTGCCACTCTGGGCGCCAATCGGCGGGTTTGTCGCCAGCGTAGGAATTGGATTGATCTTCGGAATCTGGCCGGCGTGGAAAGCAGCGCGGCTCGATCCGATCGAATCGCTGAGATACGAGTAAGCCCCGCGTGGTGCGTGCATCAGATCTGGGTGCCAGCCTCGTGGGTCGAGCGAGGCGACGCAACAGGGGGCAGTAGCCCGACAGTTATGGAGGGCTACGCTAAGCACAACTCTCGTGGGTCATGCGAAGTACAAT
>JBKPNP010000996.1:0-5809 GCA_046732775.1 Acidobacteriota bacterium | reverse complement strand
TATGTAGAAGATGGTTACGCCCACCCCCGCATTTGCGAAATAACTGAGATTAGCGACGTCGTTCGCGGCTTGCAGCGCGGATATGAATTGCATCGCGTCTGTTTCCCGCCGGAGGTTAAAGACGAAGTCTATAAGCTTTACCACGATCGTTCGCCTCAGGAACGGACGGCGGCGGTAACTCAATAGCGCGCGGATTACTACTGGAGATATTTGCAATGGCGAGGGTAGCAAACGCCGATATCGTGACGGCGGACAGGCAAATCACGAGCGTGTTGGAGGCGCAGGCAAAAGCGTGGGGCGCGCCGCTGCTCAACCACTTAATCTACGCGCGACGTCCAACGATCTTTCGCGGTGCGCGCGCGATGTGGACCGGCATTGATGCTTCCGGATTAATCGCGCCGGCTTTGCGCGCACTGATCAATCGTCGCGTAGCTTTCTTAAATGGTTGCGAATTTTGACAGGACATTAACGCTGCCGTGAGCAGCCAGCTCGGAGTCGCAAACGAAAAAATCGCGGCCTTAAACGACTATGCCGACAGTGCATTGTTCGCGGATTCGGAACGTGTGGCACTGGAACTCGCGGACGCAATGACGGTAACCGGCAGAGACGTGACTGACGAACTCTTCGGCCGTCTGCGTAAGTTTTATGACGATGACGCGCTGGTGGAGTTGACGGCAACTATCGCCTGGGAAAACGCCTCCAGCAAATTCAATCGAGCGATGCGCGTCCCTTCGCAGGAACTATGGAAACGAAGTTAGCCGCTAGTGCGACCTTCAAACTCTCCTCGAATAAAGTCTTTCAGGTTCACAGATGCATTCAGTTGAATTAACCCGCAGCTCTTTGCGCGTTCTGCTGGCAACGATCTCCGTGATCGTGGTTGCAGCGAACGCGTTCGCGGTTACCGCACACGTGCAACAAGTGCGCTTGACGATCGCTGTGCTTGACTTCGGACAGTCCGCCTTCGGACGCCAGGTCGCTGACACCGTCGCCGCCGCGCTGAAGAATGAAAAAGACGTTGTCGTTCTTGACCGAGATCAGGTGCGGAGCGCTGCCCGCGGCGCAGAGTATTCCGGCTCTCTAAACATGTCGCTAAGCGAGGCGCGCAATCTTGGCGCCGTGTTGGGTTCGGATTTTTTCGTGATCGGCGACGCCAACACCTTCCGGCGATCGCCTTCAAGCGGTCCGACATATTTCGACTCGTTCGCTTCGTTATTCATTGTCAGCGCGCGCACCGGTCGTTTAATGCGTTGGGATCGTCCAAACTTCAGCGCTGCCAGCGCCGCGAAAGCCGAGCAAGCGCTACTCGCCTATTTCTCTGACGGACAGCAAAAGCCCTCATACCTCGATTCAATTCATCGGGCCCAGAATGAGGAACGGAGCGATCGCGCGGTGATCGTGGCAGACCAGGAGGTGCCACTCATCGAGTCCGCGCCCGACGACGACAAAACTGCTGCCGCCGAGGGACTGCAGCTGCCGCGGCCATTTCGACGTCTGGTGCCGCCCTATCCGGAGACAGCGGCCCAAGGCGACATTGAGGCGATGGTGGATGTGCTGGTTGATCTCGACGCGGCGGGCGAAGTCACGCGCGTCGAGGTTGCGCGTTGGGCCGGCTTTGGTTTAGACGAATCGACGATTGAAACCGTCCGCCGCCTACACTTCTTCCCGGCCCTGCGAAACGGTACCGCAGTTCCCATTCGCGTGCTGCTGCGCTATAACTTCCGCAAGCCGAAGCAATAACGCCAACGGCCTGACGAGCGGAAAGCGTAATGCGCAATCAGCCACTCCGTTTAATCTGTGCCTCCACCTGCGCGGTGCTGCTGTTCGGCGCGCTTTCCGTTTCCCCGTTCTCCACAACTCAGCTGCGGCCGTTCGCAGCTCCCGCGGTTCGCGAAGCCCCACTCGTTTCCACCACAACTGCTGAAGGGCGCCTGGCCGTTTTTGACGACGTCTGGGAAACCATCAACAGCAGATACTACGATCGAAATTTTCACGGCCTTGACTGGGACGCGCAGCGACAAATCTTTCGCGCTCAGGCGATGAAAAGTCAGACTGGCGCTGAGCTTTACGCAGTCGTGCGCAGCATGATCGGTTTGCTGGGCGATCCGCACACGCGCGTGTTTGCCCCTGAAGAAAAATTTGACTGGTGGCGTCCACGTTTGTTGACGGTTGGGTTTGCAGTCGGCGAGGTCGATGGTCTGCCGACGGTTGTCAGAGTTGAGCATGATTCGGCCGCCGATCGTGCGGGGCTGCAGGCCGGCGATGTTATTGAAACTGTCGATGGAAAAGATGCACGGGCCATCATTCGCGAACGGTTAGCCACGCTGCCGCAACCCGCCAGCGTCTCGGCCCGTTTTCGCATATTCGCAAAACTACTCGACGGACCTGCGGAAACCCCGGCGCGCATCACCTGGAAAACCAAAAGCGGCAAACGCAAAGCGGCGCAGCTTTCGCGTTACTGGGTCCAGCGTGAACTCGGCATGCGCGTCAGACGCGAACGTTCGGATTATGCGGTCATCGAGATCGACGCCTTCACCAGAACGATCGCGAACACGTTCAAACGCGCCGCAGCCGAGCACCTTAAAGGCGCGCGTGGGATCATCCTCGATCTGAGGAGAAATGGCGGTGGTGATGCCGAGGCGATGAGCGACGTCGCTGCCACCTTTCTGGGCCTGGGCGTTGACCTCGGTCAATTTACAAATCGAGCCGGTTTCAGTTTTGACCTGTTTACGCAGGCGCGATCGTTGTTGACTGTCAGTTCGAATGGCGAAACGAGCCTGCCTCTGGTTGTGCTCATCAGTAATCGCACTGCCAGTGCCGCGGAAATTTTTGTCGAGGCTTTGCGGAGTTCGCGACGCGCCACCATCCTGGGAACTGAGACCTGCGGCTGCGTGCTGGCGGTGCGCGCGCGGCACGACTTGCCGGACGGCGGCGCATTGGACGTCAGCGAACTCGACTACGAAACAGCGCAGGGCCGCCGCATTGAAGGGCATGGCGTACAGCCGGATCAAACGGTCCTCGTGGAACGCGAGGACCTCTACGCAGGACGCGATCGGGCGCTGGCTGTTGCCCTCGACAAGTTGGATTCCTCGCGTCATCGGTGACGAAACCCATCCGCACATTTCCTTGTATCCGTTTCGCGTTCTGACAGCCCGGTCGTAGGTCGCACACCTCATGTTATGATTCGCGGCGAACTTCAGCTGCCGCGCTAAAAACTAAATCATGCTTTATCTGTCTCAGGTATTGGGTCGCCCCATTCGCGATCTCGAGGGCGAACGTGTGGCAACGGTGAAGGATGTAATCGTCCGCCTCGGTGCCGACGATCATCCGCCGGTCACGGGCCTCGTCGCGCGCTTCGGCCGTCGCGAATTCTTTCTTTCGCGTTGGCGCATCACCGATCTTAACGAGCGCGGCGCCCGACTCAATTCCGACAAACTAAACCTTCGTCCGTTTGTACGACGCGACGGCGAAGTCTTGCTGGCCAGAGACGTACTCGACAAGCAACTGATAGACGTCGATGGTAAACGGGTGGTTCGTGTTAACGATGTGCAGCTAATCGAAGCCGCGGGTGACTGGCGCGTAACCGGCGCCGACGTCAGTCTTCAGGGACTGTATCGCCGCCTCGCGCCGGCAGGCTTTCTGGGAACACGTAAACCGGTCGAAGTGCTGGACTGGGCCGACGTAGGTTATCTCGCAACGGACGCTGCCACAGTTCAGCTCAAGTCTTCCAGCGGCAAACTGGCGCGGCTGCACCCGGTTGAGATTGCCCGACTGGCCGAGGCGCTTTCGTATCATCACGGATTCGAAGTAGTCGAATCACTGGACGACGAAACGGCGGCAGAAACGCTCGAGGAAATGCCGTCTGAACGGCAGGTAAGAATCATCGGCGACCTCGATGAAGAACGCGCTGCCGACATCCTCGAATGGATGTCGCCTGATGAAGCTGCAGACGTGCTTGGAGATTTGCCGGAAGACAAAGCCGAAGAACTTCTCGGTTTAATGGAAGACGAGGAGCAAGCTGACGTTGCCGAGCTCCTGCCTTACGAAGACGACACGGCCGGCGGTTTGATGACGACGGAGTTTGTGACCTTGCCGCGCGCACTGACCGTTGGCGAAGCGCTCGCGCGTTTGCGCGAGATGGCGGAAACGCCAAACATGATTTATTACCTTTACGTCGTCGAAGGCGAAGGCTCATGGCAACTGGTTGGCGTAATTGCTTTGCGTAGTTTGATACTTGCTGACCCAGGCATGCCGCTCGAGGAAGTCATGCGCACGGAGTTTCAGCATGCGCTTCCGGACGAACCCGCGAACGAGGTGGCGCAGCGAATCGCTGAGTACAATTTGCTCGCCTTGCCGGTGATGGATGATGCGGGCGATATTCTCGGCATCATCACTGTCGATGATGCGATGGAGATACTGCTGCCCAAGGACTGGCGGCAGCGATTGCCGAGGCTGCTCGGTTAGGCGCGGAAATTTTGGGCGCAATACCTCAGCAAAATTGTATGACTGACGGAGACCCTCCAAGTGGTCGATTCACGAGCAGCGGTAATAGCCACTGGCCGACGTCTGCTACGGCGGAGCGGTCGAGGTGTGAAGCCACCGTCGAATTGGCGCCGCCGCGTGCTCGCGTATCTCGCGATTCTTGGCCCCGGCATGATCGCGGCCAGCGCCGGCAATGACGCCGGCGGCATAGCCACTTTCGCCGCAGTCGGCGCCGAACAGGGTTACGGCCTGCTGTGGATACTCATTCCAATCACCATCAGCCTCGGCATTGTTCAGGAGATGTGCGCGCGCATGGGCGCCGTTACCGGCAAAGGGCTGGCCGATCTCATTCGCGAACGCTTTGGAGTTCGTTGGACGGCGTTCGTCATGCTCGCGCTTTTGATTGCCAACGCCGGCGTGACGGTTTCGGAATTCGTCGGCATCGCAGCCGCAACTGAACTGTTCGGCATACCCAGGTTTTTGTCAGTTCCCTTGTCGGCGGTCGGTATTTGGTGGCTCGTCGTTAAAGGCTCCTACCAACGCGTCGAGCGGGCGTTCCTGCTGATGTCCCTCGTGTTCCTCGGATACATCGTTTCCGCGTTTCTCGCTAAGCCCGATTGGAGCGCCGTCGCCGTCGGCATCGTGAAACCCAGCTTCAGGCTTGAGTACGCCTACATTTTTACTTTCGTCGCCGTGGTGGGAACCACGATTTCGCCTTACATGCAGGTGTTCGTTCAGTCGTCGGTGGTAGAGAAAGGCGTCACCCCGGAAGACTATCGGCGCACCAAACTGGACGTGTGGATCGGGACCGTGCTTGCCATTCTGGTCGTCTTCTTCATCGTTGTTTCCACGGCGGCAACTTTGAACAAGCATGGAGTCCACATCGAAAGCGCAAGCGACGCTGCACGCGCACTCGAACCTTTCGTCGGACCTTATGCGGAAAAGCTTTTTGCGATCGGATTGTTTGGCGCGTCGATGTTGGCTGCCGGAGTATTGCCACTCGCCACTGCCTACTCGATCAGCGAAGCGCTCGGTTTTGAGAAAGGGGTCTCGCGTAGTTTCCGTGAGGCGCCGATCTTCCTGGGAGTTTTTACTTTTCTAATTGCGGTGGGCGCAGCGATCGCGGTTATCCCGGACTTACCTTTGATACGCGTGCTGCTCGTGACTCAGGTAATCAATGGACTGCTGTTACCGATAATCCTTTTCTCGATATTGAAGCTGGTGAATGATCGCGAGCTGATGGGCGCCTACGTGAACGGCCGGGCTTACAACCTCGCCGCGTGGCTCACCGCAATCATCGTCACGCTATTGTCGCTGCTGTTCATTGTGA
>JBKPNP010000995.1:0-8463 GCA_046732775.1 Acidobacteriota bacterium | reverse complement strand
CCGCGTTTGCACAACAGCCGACACCGTCCCCTACACCGGCAGCAACTGAACCGGCAAAAGATCCAAACGATCCGATCGAAAGGATTAAAGACGAGGGCATGAATCGATCGCAGGTGATGCAGACCTTGAGCTACCTCAGTGATGTTATTGGTCCGCGTCTAACGGCGTCCCCGGGCATGAAGCGTGCGAACGAATGGACGCGCGACAAGCTCACCCAGTGGGGACTCCCGAATGCGCATCTTGAAGCCTGGGGACCATTTGGCCGTGGCTGGACCTTGAAACGTTTCTCAGCGCAGGTGACGTCGCCGTTAACAATTCCACTCATCGCTTATCCGAAAGCCTGGTCGCCGGGCACTGCAGGCCTGTTAACCGCTTCGGTTGTTTATGTAGACGCAAAAGACGACGCGGAGCTACAGCGGTTCAAAGGAAAACTTAAGGGCGCGATCGTGTTGACCGCGAAGATGCGCGAGGTGAAGGCGCGCTTTGAAGCGCCCGGCACGCGCCGCGATGAGAAAGATTTGTTAGAGCTCGCTGATGCGCCGGAGCCGCGACCGGGTGTGACGCGCCGCCCTTTCAGTGCTGAGCAAAGGGCTGCACAGCAGTTCGCCGCACGCAAGTTGGTGTTCTTTCATAACGAAGGCGCAGCCATGCTAGTTGACGCAAGCCGCGCCGGTGATGGCGGCACTATCTTTGTACAGTCAGCCACCGTCCCCCAGCCGACTAGCGCCGACTCTTTTGGCCCGAACGCGCCGCGCCAAATCCAGGCTTATGACAAGAACGCACCGAAAATTCTTCCGCAGTTAGTGCTGGCCGTCGAACATTACAACCGCATCGCACGCATGATCGAGGCGGGTGAACCGGTAAGCATGACCGTGGACCTGGCGGTTGAATGGCAGGATTCAGATCCGATGGGCTACAACACGATCGCCGAGTTGCCCGGCTCTGATTTGAAAGACGAAATTGTGATGCTTGGCGGTCACCTGGATTCGTGGCACGCGGGCACGGGTGCAACCGACAATGGCGCCGGCGTCGCTGTCGCTATGGAAGCGATGCGCATTCTGCAAACGCTCGGCTTGAAACCACGACGCACGATTCGCATCGGCTTGTGGACCGGAGAAGAGCAAGGGTTGTTCGGGTCGAAAGCTTACGTCGCCGAGCACTTCGGCAAACTGGAAACTCCGCCGGCTGCCGCGTCGCCGTCTCCGGCGCCGAGTCCCTTACCGGGTGTGCTAACCACTAAACCTGAATACGAAAAGTTTAGCTCCTACTTCAATCTCGACAACGGCACTGGCAAGATCCGCGGCGTTTATCTGCAGGGTAACGAAGGCGTCCGCGCGCTGTTTCGTCAATGGCTAACGCCGTTCCGCGATATGGGTGCGGCCACGCTTTCGGTCGCGAACACGGGCGGCACCGACCATCTTTCGTTTGACGCGATTGGCTTGCCGGGTTTCCAGTTTATTCAGGATGAGATCGAATACGATTCGCGAACCCATCACTCAAACCAGGACGTGTTCGACCGGATACAAGCAGATGATATGAAACAGGCGGCCACCATCATGGCAGCGTTTATTTACAACGCCGCGATGCGGGACGAGAAATTGCCGCGCAAGCCAAGGCCGGGAAGAGAGTTGGTGGGTGTACGGTGAGCGATGACTGCTGAACGTCTGCGCGGCGAAATTAAAAGCCGCGCTGTTTGGAGATGACGAAGTCGTTCCAGTAGCGGTGTAATTTCTCGCGATTAAGCTTGCGGTACTCGGCGTAGTCGCGGGCGATGCCTTCATCGAGACGGACAAACAAAATATAGGCTTCGATTAAGTCAGCTTTGTATAGACGGATCAGGTTGTCCAAAGACGGATCCGAAGTCTTGAGCTGGCCGGCAGCTTGATCCTTTGCGGCAATTTCCGCCACCGCGCGCAACGCGCTTGCCTCTTCAGCCAGGCTGTGTCGATATTCCTTTTCGTTCGCGTGGTCTTTGTTGAAGCCCACCGTTTTATAAGTGGCTCTCGTGAGATCGTAGAATGACCAGTAGTATTCCGGTGTCCCTTTCTCCCGGACCTTCCCGTCCATTACTAGCGTTGTCTTGTCGTCGTTCGAGACTGAAGTAATGCCTGGCTTCGGCTGTTCTATGCGCGGATGAGCCATGTCGACTTTGAACCTGTTTGCCCACTGCGATAATCCAGCATAGGGGCTGCGGTTGAACGGTTCGGCGACGATCCCTTCGATAAACTTCTCCTTCGCACGCTCCTGTTCGCCGACGGCCATCAGCGCATCGCCCCAGTAGCGATGGGCCGTTTCAATGTTTTCATCAATCTTGATTGCTTTCGCAAACCACTCTCCGGCGGCAATGGTCAGTTGCCGTTTTACGGATTCGTCCGTCGCCAGGTATGCCTTTTTGAAATACATGTCCCCCGCGAAAACGGCGGCGATATAACTTCTGGGATCCAGCTCAAAGGCGCGCTGGTAACCTTTAATTGCAGCATCGAGATCGCCACGCGAGTGTGCGTCTTCGCCTTCCCGTAAGGCCGCGTCTGCGGCGGGGACGGAGGAGAACTTGGCATCAGTCGAGTCGGGCTGAGAAAGGCCTTCGAGGCCGGTTCTTAAGAGCTCGCTATCATCACCCAAAGCTTGTGCGCGTTTAAGATAAGCAAGCGCCTTCGCGCGGGCCTGTTTTCGCTGCTCCGGGTTCGTGATAGAACCCGACACTACGAAAGTCGCCCAACCGAGACGTTCAAGCAGGACGCTGTCGTCCGGCTTTTCGGCGACAAGTTTTTCGAGAACGGGAATAGCATCGACAAACTTGTTCTGATCATAGAGAACGAGCGCACGTTTACGCTCGGCCGCGAAGTCGGCTGAAGTTTGCGCTGTGCCGGGAAGACAGGCGATGAGAACGAGTGTCACCAAAAGACAGTGACTGAAGATCGAAAGGAAGTTCTGGCGCGTCAGGGCACGTCGAGGCATCGTTCGTTTTATCCTTGGAGAAACACTTAGCAACTAGCCGCGAAGTCTAGGGTTCAGCCCTCATACAAGTCAACGCCATGTTGGGTTCCGAGGAAATAAAAAAGGCGAGCCCGCGCAGCTCGCCTTTTCGTGGTGTTGGGCGACCGGTTCAGAAATCGCCGGCGCGACTGGTCGCTGTTTCAAACGAACTGCGGGGCTCCTGGCTCTTCATCGAGGTAGACTTCTCAGACAGATCCAAGCCGATCCAGTTCTTGATTTTTGCCAACAGAGCAGGCAGTACCACTTTTTGGGCGGTGCTCGAAAGTTCTTCCACCAAACGGTCGCCGAGCGCGCCCGCTTCCTGACTCAGACGGTCGTAGGCTGAAGTTTCTCGAAAGCGTTCGAGTAACCCGGGACCATCGTCCTTGCCGTTCGTCCCGGTGCTTTCACTCGCGAGTTCGCGCCGTGCCGGCCGCTGCGCAGACGCTGAATACGCATCTGAATAGGCCTCCGACGCGTAGGGAATATCGTCGTCTTCGTCATCGCCCTTAATCGCAGCGGCAATGCCGTAGCCCACAAAGAAGCCGACGCCGGCTGCGCCCAGTGACCAGGCAACCGGTTGCCGCTTGAAATGCTCGCGCCAATCGAGTGCGTCCTTTACGTTTTCATACTGCTGAGCCACGTTGTCTTTTATCTCCGTTACAGTGTTGGTGATCGAATCTCGCGCCTCTTCCATGCGACGCTGCAACTCTTCTTTCGAAGGTTGATCGTCGACTGTTTCGACGGTATCCCGCGCGCGCGCGATACCTAGAGTTCGTTCTTCAGCCATTGCTTATCCTTTCTGAGCTCTTTGACGGTTCGATCAGGAACGAGACTCTGTTTTGCCAGTCGGTTCTTCATGCTTGTGATCAGGATTGCGCCGATCACCATGTAAAGCACGCCGGCGGCGAGAAATCCGATCGCGTACTTGGCCGGCTGGCTGATGTCGACGTTCGCAAAGAGCGTCGAGATGCCAAACGCCAGCGCTACGTTTAGTAACGCAAAGCCGATCGCTGCGATAATTCCGCCCGCTCCGATCATGATGCCATCGCGAGCGTATTCATTGGCCTCTTCCTTCAACTCGACTTTCAGCAAGCTCAACTTGGTATCGAAGAGCTGCATTACGTCGTCTCCCAGGCGGGAGAAAAGGGAAGGCAAACTCTCATCTTTTGTCGTGACTGCGGGCGGCGCAGTCAATTTCGCACCGGTAGCGGAAGCCGCCATAGCTTTATCTCCTTTCGAAATTGCAGAGTCGAAGGCCAAACGCTTACCGCCGGCCGCGAAGGATTAAGCCGACCAGTAAACCAGCCGCTGCCGAAATCAGGATCGCCTGACCCGGATTCTTGCGCGCATAGTCTTTTGCGTTCTCCGCCATCTCACCGTAGTCAACGTTCTGCAGGTCCTTCAGCTTGTCGCCGACGACCGAGACTTTGTCGGAAACGTAGTCTTTCGCCTGAGTGGCGACTTCAGTGATCTTGCTTCCATATTCCTGCGCGAGGGCAGTGGCCGTTCCCGCTGAGCTGCCGGTGGAACCGGTTGAGCCGGTTGATCCGGTCGTGCCCGTTGAGCCGGTTGAACCAGTTGAGCCCGTTGAGAAACCCGTGTTCTCTGAAGTGCTGCCTGTTGTTCCAGTATTGCCGGTTTGGCTGCCGGAGGTTCCTGGGAAATCGGTTGAAGTTCTGTTCTGTGACATGCTTTTAATTCTCCTTTGAAGATCGTCCACAAATTATTGAGAGCCGGTTTTTAAACGGAATCACACGGCGAGGAGCAAACGATGTGCCGACTGCGTGGCGGCAGTTACACATCGCACTGCTTGGAACGATTGATCGTTATGCGCCGCGTTGTTCTTGTGCATTGTGCTTACAGCCACAGGCGGAGCCTTAAGAAATCTTGTTGTGAAAGGGTACAAGTTGAAATTAGCAAGGTCGGGAACGATACAACGAAGCGCTGGTAACTAGGTCACTTCGCTTTCGACCGCAGAGCGAATCATCAAAGCCTTGTTGACTTGACAGCCTCGCGCGACTGATGGTAAGTAAGTGCTTACTTTACTGCCAAGGTTCGCAAGGATTGCCCTTTTGATTAAAGAAACTTCGCTTGTTCAGCCCTCAGCTGCAGCCGAACCGCCGGTCAGTTCCGGCTCACGTATGGCGGCCGAGGACCGCAAACTCCAGATACTTCGCGTCGCCGTCAGCCTGTTTTCCCAGAAGGGTTTTGGCGGGACGACGACGCGCGAAATTGCCCAAGCCGCAGGGGTGTCGGAGGCCATGGTGTTCCGCCACTTCGCCACCAAACAAGAGCTCTACACAGCCATTCTCGATCACAAAGCCTGCAGCGCCGACTCTATGAATCCGGAAGAGATGGTCGCCGAGGCGCTCAAGCTAAAAGACGATCGCGCTGTGTTCGAACGACTCGCCTTCGGTGCGCTTCAGCATCACGAACTGGATCCTGACTTTCAGCGTTTGCTGCTTTATGCGGCGCTCGAGGGTCACGAACTGGCGGAGATGTTTTTCGAAAAATTCATTCGCCGCGTTTACGAATTGCTCGGTGGTTACATTGCCGAGCGTCAGCGCGATGGAGCGATGGTGAAGATGGATCCGTCGATTGCCGTGCGTTGCTTCATCGGCATGATTGTTCATCATTCACTCAACAATAATTTGTGGGATCCGAATCGTCGCCTGTTGAGGATTTCAAATGAAGACGCGGCAAAGCATTTTGCCGATGTGCTCTTGAATGGAATCTCGGTACCCGCCGGCTCCGGTGGGACGGACGGTGATCTTTCGAGAAAGAGTTAAGAGTCGATGTTTTCTCAGAGCATGAAAAGTCTGGTGCAGTTGTTCGCCCTGGCAACGCTTTTGTCTTCGTTCGTTTTGTTTGCGACTTCCTGCGGCGGTTCCAAGGCAAACGTTCGGACTGAAGCAGGCGCGCCGGCTCAGCCACTCGCCGTAGAGATAACGACCGCCACCGCCATCTCGCGCGAACTGCCGCAGTTCTTCGAAGCGACCGGCAGCCTGACCGGTGATGAGCAAACCGACGTGGCTCCGTCGATCGCCGGCAAGGTCGTCTCGATCAATGTCGACCTCGGCAGCTACGTGAAGCGCGGTCAAACGATCGTTCGCTTGGATGACGTGGATGCGAAACTGCGAGTGCAGCAGGCGCAGGCGCAGGTGGAACAAACAAAAGCGGCACTGCGTCAGGCGGAAGAAAAGGTCGGCATTCGTCCCGGTCAGTCTTTTGATATCAACAAACTGCCGGACGTCGCGAATGCGCGTGTGGCCTACGACCTCGCCGAAAAGAATCAGCGCCGTTCGGAAAAGTTGATTGAATCCGGAGACATCTCGCGTTTGGTCTATGACGAGCAGAAGGCGCGTCGGGATCAATTGAAGGAACAGTATGAGGCGGCGTTGTCGCTGGCGCGCCAGAACTACGCGGCGGTGATGACTGCGCGCGCAAACGTTTCGAATGCCGAGAGCCAGTTGAACCTGGCCGTGCGCAGCCAGTCTTACGCGAACGTTTATTCGCCGATTGACGGTTTCATATCCGACCGTCCAGCCGACCTTGGTGAATACGTTTCGACGACGACTAAAGTGGCCACGGTGGTCAAGACCAATCCCTTGCGCCTGCGCATCGATATTCCGGAGCAGGCAATTCCGACGGTGAGCGTCGGCCAATCTGTTTCAGTTACGACCAGCGCCTGGCCGGATCGAAACTTCAGTGGTCGCATCGCGCGGATCTCTCCGAATGTCACTACGACTTCGCGAACGCTAACGGTGGAAGCGGAAGTCGAAAACAGCGGCAACGTATTGAAGCCCGGGCAATTTGCCACCGTCAGAATTCTCCAACAACGTGCCGCGCCCGCCGTGCTCGTGCCGTCGCGCGCAGTTCGAACGGAGTCTGGCGTCAGTCGTGTTTTCGTGATTAAGGACGGTAAAGCGGTAGAGCGCCTGGTGCAGTTGGGACAGAGTGAAGGCGATCTGGTGCAAATTAAGAACGGCATCGCCGAAAACGACACAGTCGCGACCAGCAATCTCGAGCAGCTGAGCGATGGCCTGACCGTCAAGCAATAAAAACGTTTGGAGTTTCAAGTTTCAAGTTTCGAGTCCGGAACTTGGATTGGGCCGATACGAACTTGGAACTTGGAACTTGGAACTTGAAACTGAATAAATGCAAAAGCTAGCTGAAATCTGTGTCCGGCGTCCGGTGTTCGCGACGATGCTGATTCTGAGTCTGACCGTGGTCGGACTCTTCTCCTACAAGTCTCTCGGCGTTGATCTGTTTCCCAAGATCGACTTGCCGACGATCACCGTGACGGTAGTCAACCCGGGTGCGTCTCCTCAGGAAATTGAAACTGAGATTACGGACAAGGTTGAGGGCGCCGTAAATACGATCAGCGGTATTGATGAATTGCGTTCCACTTCCGTAGAAGGCGTGTCGCAGGTCTTCATCACTTTTCTGCTCGAAAAGAATCCCGACACGGCCGCCCAGGAAGTGCGCAATAAAATTGATCTGATAGTCAACGACCTGCCGGTTACAGCGGAGCAGCCGATCGTCCAGAAGCTGGACACTGATGCGGCGCCCGTGATCCGCATTGCCGTATCCGCGCCGCGCTCGCCTCGCGAAGTGACTGACGTCGCGGACAAAAAAATCAAGCAACAGATCGAGTCGATTAGCGGCGTCGGACAAGTCACGATCATTGGCGGCCGCACGCGCGAAATCCAGGTTTGGGTTGACCCCGATAAGCTGCGCGCTTTCAACGTTACCGTTGCGCAGGTGGCTGACGCCGTGAAGGCGCAAAATATGGAATTGCCGGGCGGACGTGTTGACGAAGGCACTCGCGAGCTGACGGTTAGGACGATGGGCCGGATCGTGCAGCCGTCAGACTTCAATAATCTCGTTGTCGGCAGTCGCGGCAGTTATGCAGTGAAGCTAAGCGATGTCGGTTACGCGGAAGACGGCGCTGAAGAACCTCGGACTGAGGCGAAACTTAACGGGCAGCCTGCCGTCACTTTGGTTGTTTCCAAACAGTCGGGACAAAACACGGTCGCAGTAGCGGATGCCGTTAAAGAGCGGCTGCGCGACATACAAAAGACTTTACCACCAGGTTTCAAAACTCAGGTCGTTGGCGATCAGTCGATCTTTATCAAAGCCTCGATCGAGTCGATTCAGAAACACTTGATCGAAGGCAGCATCCTCGCGGCCATCGGCGTTTTCATATTCCTTTGGAGTTTCCGCTCCACCGTTATCGCCGCATTAGCAATTCCAACGTCGTTGGTTGCGACCTTTGGTCTGATGGCGGCGATGGGTTTCACGCTCAATCAGATCACAATGCTGGCGCTCACGCTGATGGTAGGTATCGTGATCGACGACGCGATCGTGGTGCTGGAAAATATTTTCCGGTTCATCGAGGAGAAGGGGATTCCTTCGTTTCAGGCGGCAATCGAAGGCACGAAAGAAATCGGCCTTGCTGTTACGGCTACCACCTTGTCGTTG
>JBKPNP010000994.1:0-1657 GCA_046732775.1 Acidobacteriota bacterium | reverse complement strand
ACCTCGGGAATTCTCTTTGTTACTTCCGCGGGAAACGATGCCATCGACAACGATGTCGATCCTGCCTATCCGGCCAGTTACAACTTGCCGAACCTTATCTCCGTTGCCTCCACAGATCGCAACGATCTCATGTCGAATTTTTCGAACTTCGGCGGACACACTATCACGATGGCCGCGCCCGGCTCGGGCATTCTCAGCACCGTCAACGGCAGCAACTACGGTTCGATGAGCGGCACTTCAATGGCCGCTCCGTTCGTCTCGGGCGCCGCCGCCTTGCTGCTGGCTGCAAATCCAAATCTGACGATGCAGCAACTGAAGAGCCTCCTGATCTTCAATGGCGATCCGCTTGCTTCGTTAGCGGGAAAGACACTGACCGGACGGCGTTTGAATGTGGCCAACAGTTTTCAGGCACTTGCGGAGAACGATACGGTTGCGCCTGGAACAGTGGGAAACCCGCACGTTAATTCGCAGGCCGGACGCTCGTTGAATGTCGGTTGGACAGCGTCGGGTGACGACGGCGCCGCAGGTCAGGCGTCGTTGTATGAAGTGAGTTTCACTGACGCCACTTCGGGCGCCGTAATCTTTTTAAAGACGGTGATTCCGACCGCGTCGGGTACGGTTCAAGCGGTTGACGTAAAACTTCCTTACCGTCACACCAGCGGCACGATCAAGGTGCGCGAATTTGATAACGTCGGCAACGAAGGTGTCCCGGCGACCGTCGCCGTTTCGATTAGTTTGCTCGATGGCGATCCTTACCTGACGTCAGTTACCGGTCCTGCTGCGCTTTCGACCGGCGGCACGCCACTCAACACGAACTGCGACGACTGCAACAAGACGCAAGCCTTGCCGTTTAACTTTCCCTTCTTCGGTGAGACTTTCAACTCCGTGAAAGTCACCTCAAACGGCGCGCTCTACTTTTCAACGCCGCTGGCAAACGATTCCGGCAGCTCGGTCGTGGCCCTAACCCAATTCAAAATGGTCGCGGGAATGTGGATGGACCTGCGCACCGACCGCCATCCGGGCACCGACGACATCTTTGTGGTCACGCCGGATGCAAATCGAATCATCTTCCGCTGGCAGGGAGTAACGTTTGGCTTGGAAACTCCAGAGACTGAGTTTCCCGTCAGTTTCGAAATTGAGCTGCGCAGCAACGGCACAATCCTGACGCGCTACGGCGCGGGCAACACGCATCTGAAACCCGTTGTGGGAATTTCGGCCGGCGAGCCCGAGCCCTACGTGATCACCTCGCACACGTCTGAAAAGACTGAAATAAATTTGACGAACGCAGGCGAGGTCACTTTTCTGCCGCGCAGTGTCGGACTAACCAGCAGCGTCCAGTTTTCTGCGTCGCAATACACCGTGAATGAAGACGACGGTTCGGCGACGATCATCGTCACCCGCGACGGCGACACCTCCACCGCGGCCGCTATCGATTATGCGACTACTGACGGGCAGGCTACGCAAAAAAGCGACTATATGTTTGCCACCGGCACGATCAACTTCGCTGCCGGCGAAACGAGTAAGACCCTGGCGGTTTTGATAGTTAACGACAATTATCAGGAGGCCGCAGAATCGTTCAGCATTTCGTTATCAAATCCGGTCGGCACCGCGCTGGGCACGAGAAACGTCTCCTCAATCACTATCAACGCGAACGATG
>JBKPNP010000993.1:0-1606 GCA_046732775.1 Acidobacteriota bacterium | reverse complement strand
ACTTGCGCAGCCTTTTCCCAGATGAGGAGTTTACGCTCGAGAGTGTGCTGACATTTCTCGATTCACTCGTGGCGCATGGTCTGATGATCACCGACGGATCAAACTATTTGAGCATGGCTTTGCGCACGCCCGTAATCCAGGCCCGGCCCGAACGGCTCAGGCCTTTTTCTATTCCCGACTATCCCTCGCGTCCCGCAAGCAGCTACTTGCGAGCAGAGTTAAAAGTGCTTCATGCGTGATTGTGGTGTTCCGGCAGCGGCAGATAGCCTCGCTGCGTATTAGATGGGGTTATACTTACGCATTATGCCTTCCAAAAAAGAAAAACTGGTGTCGGCCCAGGTCGCCCTAAGATCAGGTAGCGGTAAAGCATTCAACGGTGAGACTGCGATCACATCGGAAAATATCGCTGATTATTCGCCCTCTGCGGACACGGTCAGGGCAGCTGGTGCTGCTTTTAAAAAGATCGGTTTCGAAGTCGGCGACATGGTTGGCAACAGCTTCAGCATTACGGCGCCACAAAGCACCTTCGAGAAAGTTTTTAAGATCAAGTTGCAGGCGGATGATTCTGAGGGGTTGAAGGTCGCAGCTTCGTCAGAAGTCCCGGCAGGCTACGAGTTGCCCTTGAAGGCTCTACCCAATGAACTGTTGCAGCATCTCGTCGCGGTGACCTTTTCACCGCCTCCTGACTTTGGACCTACCAGTTACTGAACCTTACTGGTCCGGGATGCCCTCCGTATCCCGCCGGCAGTTTTAGAATCTTAAAAGCCCGTTATGGTGCGCCACAACGATGCGGACTAGACGTGGGACAAGTGACAAGCGGCCTAAGAAACCCAACCACGTTGGGCTTTCGCCGTTTTTCCCAGACTCTATTCCTGCATCGATTCGTAAATCGCCACTGATGAAGGAAGGCGGGTTTCAGATTTTCCAGGGCGTGATTGATGCGCGAATAAGGAACGCCATGTTGTCGGAAGCTATGGGTCTGTTGCCCTCTGGTACTGCTTGTGAAGTCAGCATTCCTGACAATGAGGAAGTGCGAGGCGGCAAACCGCGCCGAAGTTTTATCAACAGTCAGGGCGGCCCGGTACAACATGCCTTCTATTCGGCGCCCTGGCTACTCGATTTCCTGCGGGGCCTGTCCCACAACAGGCTAACACCCACCGGAGCCCTGGGAACTTACTCTTACTACATACGACCCGGCGACTTTCTAGAAACTCATCGCGACATTTTGGAGTGTGACATTGCGGTCATCAGTTGTTTGAGTGAAGGTCCGATGGATAACGGCGACGGCGGGCGACTCTGTCTCTACCCGGAACGTCTATTCGAGCGGCTTTCCAGTATTCGCGCAACACCCGATCAGGGAGCAGTCAAGGTGCGTTTGGATCCGGGTCAAACAATTGTTCTTTACGGTGGGATTGTGCCCCATGGCCTACGAAAAGTGGCGGCCGGCCAGGCGAGGATTGTCTCGGTGCTCTGTTACCGTGCGACCTGAGCGCTGTCGTCTCTCATACCGCGCGCTCGTTTCGCCGCATTGAAAGTTTCGGGACTAGACTAAGTCCGCTTTTTCTTTCGCGAATTTGAGGCGGTCTTGCCAGATTTCGCGGATTGT
>JBKPNP010000992.1:0-19246 GCA_046732775.1 Acidobacteriota bacterium | reverse complement strand
CTTTCGGGTGTTATGAAAGTTAACTGCGAAATCGGGAACGTATAGTTCAGGCGTTCAACTTTCACGGTGTAACTACCGCTGGTCGGCAGTTGGCTAAAACTGAAATGACCGTTTACATCAGTTTGGGTGAATGTGGTTACGGTGCCGCTGAGCGTGATCGAAACGTCTTTAATCGCGGCGCCGCTTTCATCTGTAATTGTGCCCGCGATGGAAAAAGCAGACGTTGGCTCGGAACGCAGGTAAGCATCGAGTGCCTCCTTCTCCCGGGCGACGCAACTGGTTTCTTCGCCACACTGCAGTAAGCGGTCTGACCAGTAGAAATGGGCCGCGGGGTCAGGCTCACGACCGGCAACCAGGTTGAATTGTGCGCGTACGTACTGCACCGGATCGTCATCAGTCGTTATTACGCGAGTGACATGGGCGTCTGAATCGAGGTACGTGTAATTTGAATTGACTACGGAAAGCCTACCCGTCCACATATCCGCGCGAATTCGATTGGCGCCGGCGCTGCACTCGACGCGGTCTAAAATAGCGTTGTTCACGCTTAGCATATTGATTGCTGCATCAGCGTTCTGGCTCCAACCGTAATGCGCGTCTTCGATCAAAACATCTCGAACATCAGAGATGTAATTGCCTGACGATTGTAAATTCGAGACGTTCATGTAGAGTCCGGAGATGTAAAGGAGGTCTACTGGAGCGCTCGCCTGCTGAAAGCGCAGTGGTGTAACTGAAAGTCCATTCACTGCACCCTCGTCGAAAAATGTAGTCTTGATGATTGCTTCACGGCGCGGTGAACCAGCTTCAACAGGCGCCGGGTTTCCGAGGTTGATCCAGGAGTACGGTGTCGAGTCGCCCAACTTTCCGTAAAGTTCCTCGCGTTGACCGTAGTCGGCGAAAATTGTCCGGTTAACTGTCAGCCCTTTCCAATCGAGATTTTGCACCAGCGAGGTGTAGTTTCCGCTGTCGGTCGCGCTACCCAAAAAGACGCTCTGGTCGATGGTCAAGTTAGTCCCGACCGCCAAAACTATGGCGCCGCCGGGAACGACGCTGCTCAAACCGTAGAACTCACTGTGGCGAATCGTCACTTCCGAAATGCGAGACAGGGCCAGCGTGATGGCGGCGTCAGTTGCGGTGTTCGGCGTTCCGGCAAAACTGAGATCTTTGATGAGGAGACTCTGTAGTCCGGAAATTTCAATCGCTACTGCTTCAGCACCGCTGCGTGGCAGGAACTCCGACGTCAATCCAAGGCCGACCGTCAATTCCGAGCCAATTGAATTAAACGGCGGCACCGGCGTGGCAGACTCCACGCCTACGATCGAGAGTGTTGACGCGAGTCCATTGAAGTTTTTCTGTACCGGAGTTTTGATCGCGTAATGTCCAGCAGGCACAAACAAAGTTCCACCGCCGGCAATTGCAATTGCGTCGAGTGCGCTTTGCAAGGCCGGTCCGTCGTCTGTAATGCCGTCTCCAACAGCGCCGAAATCTAAAAGGTTAAAATCGTTGAGAGTTGAGTTGGGCTTTGAACCGGAGTCTGTAAGCAGCGCAGCTTCGCTCGATTGTCCGAGACAGGCGATGACCAGCAACGCAACACAAAGCAGAAGAGTAAGGAATTTCATTCGTTCTTACTGAGCGTTTCTTCGTACGCCAAAGACGTTACGCTTGCAAGTGGACCAGGAAACTGGATCCTCCGTGAGGCGAACAAATGGTGCTGAACGACCTAAGCCGTTCGGGGGGCAATCAATACTACTCCTAACCGCCTGAAATCTCACTGAATTATTGGACCGCCTGGGCCCCATAGTTTCCACGCCTTAGACGCGGGCGGCACGCGAATAGTTTGAGGTCTTCGAGTAGATAATCGGCATTGCCGGAAACATTTGAGCGTGTGGTAGGGTAGTTTTGCTGATGTTAGACACTCGTTAGAGAGAATGGATTTGGAAGACGAAACCCGACTTACGCCGCCGGTGGCGGACGAAGTTACAAATTTCCCGCAAACCAAGCGGTCCAGGAAGAAAAATCTGGCCCGCTTCGGAGTCGTCTTTGCCATCCTCGGTCTGCTGCTTTTTGCTTACTTTGTGAGGAAGGCCGGCGTCTCAGACATCATGAGCGGCATCCGGCGTCTCGGGTTTGGCTTCCTGCTAATCATCGCCATCTCTGCGATTCGACAAACGGCACGCTCGCTCGCCTGGTTACGCTGTTTTGAACCACCGCACAATTTGCGGTTTCGGGACGCGTTTGCGGCCAGAGTTATGGGCGACGCGCTGGGAAACATAATTCCACTTGCGAGTGTGGCTGTCGCTGAACCGTCAAAGGCTGCGTTTGTGAGAGATCGCGTGCCGTTGATGGCCAGTCTTTCGGCTCTCGCGCTGGAAAACATCTTCTACAGCTTGTCGGTGGTGCTTCTGATCTTCTCGGGTACCGCCGCATTGCTGGTTAGCTTTTCCTTGCCCAAACCGCTGCGAATCGCGAGTTTCGTTGCGCTCGGAGTTACGTTCGCGATTGCGCCGCTGGGTTACTTCGTACTGCACCGGCAGTGGAAATTTTTGAGTACGCCGATGGCGTGGTTCGCCGGACGCGGCATTGCGAAGGCCTGGTTGATGAACAAAGGCGTACCGCGCGCGCGCACGCTGGAGGAGAGAATTTACGGCTTCTACCAACGAAACAGCGGGAAACTGATCTCGATATTTCTGCTCGAGGTTTGCTTCCATCTCGCCGGCGTGCTCGAAATTTACGTTACGCTTTATTTCATCAGCATCGTCCCGCCGACATTGCTCACTGCTTTTATTCTCGAGTCAGTCAATCGAGTTATTAATGTCGTCTTTAAGTTCGTCCCGTTGCGCACCGGCATCGATGAGGCGGGCACGGGCATGCTTTCGAAGGTGCTTGGATTCACCACGGCGATCGGAGTAACGCTCGCGATTGTGCGAAAGGCGCGCGACATATTCTGGACGGCGATTGGTGTTGCCTTGATGGTGCGCAGAGGGTTGTCACTGAAAAATCTCGGTAAGATTAGTGAAGGCGAATCACCCCTGCCGGAGGTTGCTGGTTAGGCATGCGAATACACCTTCGATTGCGCCGCATTGTCTTCGCGCTGATTGTGACGGTGTCTTGCGCGGTCTCCAGCTCCGCGCAAAATGTGCCAACGAGCGCGGAGAAAATGGACGAGTTCGGCGACATCCTTGCTTCGGACCTGATAGCGCGGCTGGATAACGTCGCCATCCATCTACAGAGCCGCCCCGCCGTTAAAGCGTTTCTGATCGTCTACCGGACCCGGCGTGACTTGCCGGGACTGAGCAATCGATACGCACAGCGAATGAAGGGCTATCTAGTGGAATCTCGTGGTATCGCAGCGGATCGTGTCGTTGCTGTTGATGGCGGCGTGGCGGACTGCTTGACGCAGGAAATTTGGCTGGTGCCGCCGGGAACGGCTCCGGCGGCGAAGGCCGACGCCTACGACAATTCCTACCGCCCAGCGGTTTTCAAGTTTGACGAACATTCGTACGGCGGAACGGATCGCGAGCTGTATTACTGGCGCGATTCACCAGATGAGTTTCTGGAGGCGTTCGGCCTCGAACTGCAAAAGCATCCGAAGTCGATCGGTTATTTAGTCGCATTCAGGAAGAGCCCACGAGACGGCGTTCGTGGCGCTCAATCCGCATTGAACGAGGAAAGAAACTTTTTAATTAAGCAATTTGGAATCAAGCCCGGACGGCTGAAGACGGTCGTGAGC
Source organism: Acidobacteriota bacterium (assembly GCA_046732775.1). Lineage (GTDB taxonomy): Bacteria > Acidobacteriota > Blastocatellia > Pyrinomonadales > Pyrinomonadaceae > PSRF01. Next base: position 15,519 of record JBKPNP010000992.1, on the reverse strand, counting down.
GGCTTTCGCGAGTGGCCGACTATCGAACTGTGGGTTGCTCAGGAACCGGGCGCCATGCCGATCATTACGTCGTATCGCTTGCGGCGGATCAAATAAGTGCTAATGTCCGACGAGCTTCATGTCCGACAAGCTTCAGCTTGTCGTCTTAAACGACAAACTAAAGTTTCTCGAACATTTTATTCGTAAGCGAGCGCGCTGACCGCATCGAGATTTGAAGCGCGCATGGCCGGGTAGAGCGCGCCCAACGCGCCGCCGAGAATTCCGATTGCAGCCGCCGTTATTCCCCAGCTCCAGGTGAACTCAAAATACAGCCCGTACACTTGATGAATCGCGTAGCCGATTAAGAAAGAGAAAACGAAGCCCGCGACCAGACCCACCGCGCTGATTAGCAGCGCCTCTGACTCGATAATCAAAACGATATACCGACGGGACGCGCCGAGCGCTTTTAGGATGCCGATCTCGCGCGTGCGCTCAGTGATGGTTGTGTACATTGCCAGCATCACTACCAGCGCGCTGACGACGGCCGACAATCCCACGAGTATTCTCAAAAAGACACCCAGAAACGGAATCGTCTTTTCAAGACTGGTAAACAGGTCACGGGTGAACTGAATCTTGTTCCCCGGCAGTTCCTGATCAATGCGCTTCGCGACCGCAACTTCATCGGCAGGGTTGCGAAGTTTGATGAGGATGTAAGTGGCCTTGTTTGGCGACTCCAGTGCTTCCTGCATCGCCGGCAACGTCATCTTGATGCGCGCGCCGGATTCGGGTGAATAAATGCCGACCACGCGGTAAGGCTTGTCGCCGAAAAGTTTCAGCGTATCGTTAACGCCGACTTTATTGTTTCGCGCCTTTGTTTCGTCAATAACAACCTCGTCGTTCGCCTGCGGAGGTCTGCCGCTGTTGATACGAATTTCGTTGACGCGAGCAAACGGCTCCCATTCGACGCCTTCGATTTGTTCGAAACCAAAGCCGCGCCCGCCCTGAAAAACGTAACGGATTACCGGCAGCGCTTCGGCCACGCCGTCAATTTGTTTCAACCTTTCAACGTACAAGGTGCTAAGGTTGGCAGTGGATCCAGTAAGCTGCATAGACCCGGGCCGCGTGAAGATAATTTCAGTGCGTACATTCGACGCGCGTCGCTGGAGATCGTTAGCCATGCCGCGCGCCAATCCGGTAAAAAGCATGACCAGGCAAACTCCGAGGGCCACACCGGCAACGCTGACGAGCGTGCGAATGGGTCGCTGACGAATGTTGGAAACGACAAGGTTGTCCATGCGGGTGTTAACGATAAGGCATTTTGATAAAAGCTACCAACTGACGCGTATGTCCGACAAACTTTAGTTTGTCGACGCTGAACTACAATCGACAGGTCTTCAAGTGGGCGGAACCAAACAAGCGAACTCAACCGCAGATACCGCGGACGCGCCGGCAAGCGCCCGTCGCGCGCTTACACTCGAAGTCGCCGCCCTGGTGTTACTCACGATTGTCGGTCTCGCATTTCGCGTCAGCAATCTGGGCGCTATCGGCTTTGCAGAAGACGAAGTCAACAAAGTCGACGCGGTACGCGCTTACTCTCGCGGTGATATCACTGCGAACGCTGAACACCCGATGCTGATGAAGGCGTTGATGTTCGGATCGCTTCACGTCGGCATGGCTTTGGGCGGCAGCAGCAATGAGGCGCTTATTCGTTTGCCTAACGCAATCTTCGGCGCCCTCACGATCTTTCCCTTGTTCTTGCTTACGGCCGCATTTTTCGATCGTTGGACTGGTCTGGCCGCCGCTGCCTTATGGGCAGTTGGGATTAACGCGATTACCTTCAATCGAATCGGCAAGGAAGACACCTTGCTCGTGTTCTTTATCCTGTTTGCTTTCTATTTTTATTTACGGGCCAAGCAAACGGACACGCGCAACGTCGCCGTGCGTAAAAAGAATTATCTGCTCAGCGCTATCTCGTTCGGGTTGATGCTCGCGAGTAAATATTTCCCCCATTATTTCGGACTCAACGCGCTTTACCATCACAACTTTCACGTACGCAAACGTGAACCTGACGAGCCCGCCGGAAAGTCGCCCCGCTTCTTTTACATCGCCATGTTCGCTGCCTTCATTGCAGCGAATTTACCGATTCTGATGCCGCACGTTTGGCAATACTTGAATGCGTACATGAGCGAAAAACTGCTGGTGCATACGGGCTATCTGTTCGCCGATCATCTTTACAAAAACAACGTGTCACGCTCGCCGTTTTGGGGAACTCCAATTTACTTCTACCTCGTGTTCATGGCGATTAAGATTCCGCTGCTGGTGCTATTGTCATTCATCATCGGCTTGATAGTTTCGATCAAACGCCGTGCGCAACCGGGCTATGCTTTCGTGCTGTTCATGTTGTTCTTCTGGATCGTTCCTTATTCGCTGATCGGCGCGAAGTGGTTGCGCTACACGCTCTCATTGATGCCTTTCGTTTACATGGCCGCTGCGATCGGAGTGGTTGAGACGATCCGGTTTGTGAATGCGCGCCTGCATGTTGCCCAACAACTCCGCGCGATTGTCGCGGCAGTGGTGATCGCAGTCTTCATCGTAATACCGGCGTTGCTGGCCTATTCAGCCGGCCCGCATTACGCGCTGTACACAAATGCGCTGGCCGCGGACAAGGTCGGTTATTTCTTTCCGCACGACGAGTTCTACGACGACGGCCTGCGCGAGGCAATCAAATTCATTTGCGACACTGCACCTGCGGGCGCGACGCTCGCCCACGAGACGCCCGCGGCGACGCGTTATTATCTACAGGAATTTCAGCGGCCGGATCTTGTTTCGCAACCCATGTCGGCGCCTGATTTCGATGTGAGAAAGATTTCCGGTCCGGCGTATTTCGTCGTCCAGCGCGGTCGAACGTATTTTGAGAATCGCGAGAAGCTCGAATTCATTCGCGCCAATTTCCAGCTGGTTCACGCAGTTTCGGTAAACGGCATGACGGCCGCGGAAATTTTCGTTAACCAACCGAAATAAGGTTGTGAGTTTAAGCCTCGATAACCAGGAAGCAGTTATGAAGCTGAATAGAATCAATCTATACGTGGCATTGTTCTTCGCTATCATGCTAACGCTGGTCGCGTTGACGCCTGTTGCGAGCACCGCCGCCAAACGGGTGCATATCGTTATCCTCGGTACAACGGATCTACACGGCAATCTCTTTCCTATCGATTACTACACTGACAAAGCGGACAACCGCGGTCTCGCCAAAATCGCAACGCTTATCAAGCAGGTGCGCAAAGAAAACGCGAACGTCATGTTGATCGATTCCGGCGACACGATTCAGGGAACGCCGCTGCAGTACTATCACAACAAGAAAAACAATCAGCCTCCGGATCCAATGATGCTGGCCATGAGCGCGCTCAACTACGACGCCATGACCGTCGGCAATCACGAGTACAACTTCGGCTTGCAAGTTCTTGAAAAAGCGCGGAGCGAAGCGAAGTTTCCCTGGCTCTCGGCTAATACGTATGACAAAGGCACGGACAAGACACACTACGCGCCTTACATCGTGAAGGAGGTTGCCGGCGTTCGCATCGGCGTACTCGGACTTACAACTCCCGGAATCCCAAACTGGGAAAACGCCCCAAACTATGCGGGGCTGGAATTTCGTGAGCCGGTGGCTGAAGCGCAAAAATGGGTTCCCGTATTGCGGTCAAAAGAACGCGCTGACGTCGTGGTGATCGCAATGCACATGGGTCTCGAAGAAGATTTACGCACCGGCGAGATCAATCCCGGACAGGTACCCAATGAAAACCGCGCGGTGGCGATTGCGAAGCAGGTGTCGGGAGTCGATTTCATTTTCATGGGCCACACGCATCGCGACACGCCGTCCGTGGTCATCAACGGCGTGCAGCTGGTTCAGGCAGACTATTGGGGACGACATCTGGCGCGCGTCGATCTGTATCTGGAAAACGACGGCGGCGGTTGGCACAACTACGGTCGCGCGTCGCGAACGATTGCGGTTGATGGTTCGATCGTTCCCGACGAACAGCTGTTGACGATCGGGGAGCCGTACAACCGCGAAACTCAGGCGTGGTTATCACGCCCGATCGGCGAATCGGCGATTGAGCTCACCGCGCGCGACTCGCGTTTTCGCGACACGGCCCTGCTGGATTTGATTCAGCGAGTGCAACTGGATACCGGCAACGCAGATGTTTCGATGGCCGCCGTTTTCAATCCCGACGCGCGCATCGCTAAAGGTCCGGTAACGGTCCGCGATATCGCCGGTTTGTATGTTTACGAAAACACGCTGGTGGTGCTCGAGGTGACCGGTCAACAGTTGAAGGATGCGCTGGAGCACTCGGCAAAATATTTTCGTCCTTATGAACCCGGCAAAACTGCGGCTGATCTCGTTGACGAAAAAATTCCCGCTTACAATTTTGATATTGCCGAGGGCGTCAGCTACGTGCTCAATCTGGCGAAACCGATCGGCCAGCGAATCGAGAAGCTTGAATTCAAGGGCAAACCGCTGGCGCCGACGCAAAAGCTTCGTCTGGCGACGAACAACTATCGCGTGAATGGTGGCGGCGGCTACAACATGTATAAAGGAGCGCCCGTGGTTTACCGCTCCTCGGTTGAAATTCGCGAATTAATTATCGATTGGGTCGAGCGCCATAAGACGATTCCGACCGAACCGACGAACAACTGGCGCATTGTTCCGTGAGCTGTGACTTATGAAATCCTCTGTGTAACCTCCGTGTACTCTGTGTCTCGGTGGTGAGCAAATTTCCTAGCTCTTCACCACCGAGACAGAGAGAACCCGGGAGTAACACAGAGAAACCCGAATTATCATGGCAAAACGCATCGCAATCCTCCTGACGCTACTGCTTATCAGTCAAGCATTCGTTCCAGGTTCACCGGCAAAGTCTCATGACCAAAAAACACATCCAATCTTCGTCTTTCACACCGACGAATTTTGGCTCAACCTGAACCACTTCCTTTATGTGCTGGGGCGCGCGGAGAACAAGACAGCCGACGCGGCTCGCGAAGCAGTAGTGAACGCTCCCGCCGACCAGGCCAAAGGGTTCACAAAACTAAACGCAAAAGAGCAGGCGGCCTGGCGTGAAATCGTCACGGCTTACGCGACGGGTTTCAGTAAGAAGGATCTCGTTTTTGATGAAGCGGCGTCGACGATCACGAACGCCCTGGTCTCAGCAGGCGATAGCAAGTCGCTCAAAGGAGTTTCAATTGACCCGGCGCTCGCGGGTCTGCTTGAACGCGCAGCGCCGATCTATCGCAAAGCCTGGTGGACGGATCAGCGCCAGTCTAATCGTGATTGGAAAAAGATGATCGAGCCACTGCTCGCGAAACATGGCGCGGCCATCCTCAAATTTATTACAAACGCTTACCAGCTTGCCTGGCCGGCGGAAGGATATCCGGTTCATCTTTCGGGGTATTCCAACTGGGCGGGCGCCTATTCGACGACCGGCAGCTTGCTCGTCGTTTCCAGTCTTGCTAAAGACACCACCGGTGCGCTGGGTCTCGAGACCATCTTTCACGAAGGCATGCACCAATGGGATGAACCGGTGCAGCAGGCGCTGCGCGAACAGGTGCGACAACAGCACAAGCGCATTCCGCCAAACCTTTCGCATGCTTTGATTTTTTACACCGCCGGGGACGCGGTGCGCAGGATTGTTCCCGGGCACGTGCCTTACGCCGAGAAGTTTGGCCTGTGGCACCGTGGCATCGGGGTGTTCAAAGACGCAATTGAAAGGGCCTGGAAGCCTTATCTCGACGGCCAGGGCACCCGCGACGAGGCATTTGCGGCACTGATCAAACTCGCGCCCGAAGCTCCTTCCAGATAAAGTCCGCATTTTAAGTTTCATTCGTGCCAACCAAATGGGCCTGGGGCGTGTCTATGGAACCGTCACCAGGCGATTTGCTTCGAAGGAAATTCGATTGATCGATGAAAACGAATTAGTCAGGCGGGCCCAGGCCGGCGATACCGAGTCTTTCTGCAGGCTCGCGCAGGCTTACGAACGCCGTATTTATTCGCTGGCATTTCACTACTGTCGTGAACGCCAGGATGCCGAGGATCTTTCTCAGGAAGCATGGCTCAAGGCCTACGCCGCGCTGGGAACCTACCGGCGCGAGTCAAACTTCTATACCTGGCTCCGCAGAATAACCATCAATTGCTTTCTGAATCACCAGCGTTCCGGTTTCTTCCGAAAACAAAAACGAACGAATGAGTTGGCTGCGGACGAGGTGAACCTCGGCGAGCTGCATCCGGTAGCAAACGAGTTTGAATCGACCCTGCAGAATCGCCTGGTGGTTGAGAAAGTAATGCAAGCCCTGGCCGACGTTACCCCCAAGCAACGACTTATGTTTCTCTTGAAGCATCACGAGGGCCTGACTTACGACGAGATTGCAAAAGATTTTGATTGTTCGCTCGGCACGGTTAAGAAGTCAGTCTCACGCACGGTTGCCAAACTCCGCGACAAGCTCGGAGTTAACGACGAGTCCGGGGATTACATTTCGTATGCGGCGACACAGATCCTGAGGTAGTAATCAGATGCATAACTGCAAATCAGCTAGACGTAGTTTTGTCGAACTCGCTCTGAATGAGTTGGAGCAGGCGGAGGCGAAACGTTTATTGGCGGAGTTAAACGCTTGTGCCGGTTGTCGGACTGAGTATGGAGCGTTGACAAGCACGCTGCACGTCTCCACTCGAGCACTTCGTTCTTCGCTGCCATCCGAGCAGTTTTGGAATGGCTACAACAGCAGGCTACAGGAACGATTGCTGAGCGCGAGCAGCGTGCGCAACGAGCCCACGCCGAAGCATTCAGCGGCGAGCGTTTGGACGGCGGTCAAGAAATTTGCTGTGTCTTCTGTTCAGGTGCCAGTGCCGGTGGCGCTGGGACTCATCTTGCTAGCGGGAATTTTGTTTATTGGCTCTCGGTCACGGCGCGAAACAGCGAGTCAAGCGAATAGCCCAACGGCCTCGGTAATCACCAAAACAGTTGAAGTGCCCGTCGTTCAGGAGAAGGTTGTGACTCGCGTCGTTTATTTAGAGAGACCAGCGCGCCAATCACGGCGGGCAGGAACGCTTGAAAACAATGCGTTAATTCCGGGTGCCCTGGCGCGGGCAGAAGCGGAGTCAGCCCCGGTTTTGAGTCTGGTTGATTTCAAACCTACAGAGCAGGTGAAGCTGACCGTCATCAAGGGCGCTTACAAGGATCAAAAGTAATGAGAATCAGAGGCTGGCTGCTCGCGATCGTGATTTGTGTACCAAGCCTGTGTGCGGCGCAGGACAACAGGCGTAACGTGATTGTGCCGCTTTCGGCGGGCGGTTTTGTGGCGTTCAAGAGTCAGACGGTTGGACTAACGGCAAACGCACCGGCCGGCATACAAGATCTGCAAAACGAGTTTAGTGCCCGAGCCTTCGCCGACGAAGGTCGCGTGATTCATCGGGTGCTGTTGAATGCGCAGGGCAAATATGTTTTCGGCTACGATCTGTTGGTAGTGCCCCTCGCCGCAGCGAAAACTTTTCAAATTTCCATCACCCCACTTGGCCGGCAAGTCGAACGGTCGCTGCTGGCGAATGCAGAGGGGCAGCCCTCCCACATTGCAACGCTGCCCGAAACCGCCGAGCCGCAAACTCTTGACGACGGCGATTCGTTTACGCTCGACCTGCTGGTGAGTGAGCAATCGGGTGTCAAGATAGTCGACTTCGTTAAAGTGTCTTTCGATCGTGGCAATCTTTGGAATGATCGTCCCGGCACGGTGCCGCGAGATTTCACGCTCGACGCGGTGGCGCTAACCCTCGTCAATTACAAGTTATCGATTGACGGAAATATGGTTGCGGCCGGAAAGCCCGGCACCAACTTCGCCGGCTCGATCGTTTGGTGTTACATCGAAGGTTATGGCCGGTTTATCTTTTCGCTGGTGCCGCGCGAGGGTTATCAGTTTCAAAAGGCCGGCATCATCACTGACAACCTGATCGAATTTACGGTTCAGGGCAAGCACTACGAATGGTTGTCGAGCGCGCCGATCCTGCCGACCGGCGGCACCTGGAACCTTTGGGTGTTGCACGATCCGGATTACGTTCCGTTCGGATCACAGCAGGTCGCGAGACAGGAAAAGAGCAAGCCGGAGAAGTGGGACGACTCGGTCAAATCCCTCGAAGCTAAAATCGCAAAGATGCGCGCGGGAACGCCTACGACTTTTCACAATAAGAACAATCAACCGCCACCTGAGCCGGAACCCATTTCTCCCAAGGCCGGCAACCGCTTCCGCGTGATGGTAGGCGCGGGAGATCGCATGGAAAATATTTGGCCCAAATGAATGCCAACGAACTAAGTAGTCGTTCATTCATTTGATTTAGGCGCACAAGTTTCCCCAAAACTGAATAAGAGCAAGTTGGCTGGCAGGCCGCAGTAGGCCGTTTCAAGCGCCGGGAGACGTGTGCCTGCAGTTAACGAAACGAAACTTAGGAGATCAATTTATGAAGCGAAGTAATGCTTTTTCGATACTGTTAGCAATCGTCGGTTGTATGTTTCTGGCGTCAGTCAATACTGCCGCGCAGTCAAGCTCTGAAGAAGAACTGCCGAAGTTTGAGGTGGGAATCCACTTCACTTCAATTACCAAACCCGACTTCAATAACGGTTCGACGGAAGCGGGAATAGGCGCGCGGTTTACCTTTAACCTCAACCGCAGTGTAGCGCTCGAGGCGGTAGGCAACTTCTTTCCACACTCATGCAGCTTCTGCGGCGGGAATCTTGGCGACAACAGCGGCATCATCAAGCAGGGGCTTTTTGGAATAAAGGCCGGCAAGCGCTTTGAGAAGTGGGGAATATTCGCAAAGGCCCGGCCCGGCGTCGTTACGTTCGGCCAGGGCAATACTATCTACTCCATAGATGGTACGGGACCGTCCGCAAGCGTCCATGTGGTGCGCACGGGTGCTTCGCACTTTGCCACTGACCTTGGTGGGATACTGGAATTCTACGCATCGAAGCACCTCGTTACTCGTATAGAGGGAGGGGACACACTGATTCACTATGGCAGCCGCCAGAGTAATTTCGTGTCGTTCGATCCGACGACGTTCACGCCGACACTGGTTCCATTTACAACGCGTTCGGAGACTCGACATAACTTTCAGTTTGCGGCGGGCGTCGGCTGGCGGTTCTAGAAAGTGGATCAACTGGTTTCGCGTTCGTGGGTCGACAAATTCAGAACCGGGAGCGGTAGCGACCGGGTGACTGCCGCAACGCGTAACAACGGATACTTTGATAGCCGGACGTAATTACTTGTAAAAGGCGAGCCGGTCGCTTCGGCTCACGGTTCTGAATTTGTCGACCGCGGAACATCATCCTAATAAAACCAAAACGGCAACCCGGGGCGTTGGGTTGCCGTTTTGGTTACTAACACCGGTCGCAGGCTTGGGTGCCGGAACGACCGTTGCGCGGGGAGGACACTTGTTAGCGAAGTAGCGCTGCTACTTCGACACGTTCTATGGAAGCGTGAGCTGCTTCGCGATTCGCATTGGCGTCTGCTTCGGCGGCGCGCTCGTCACCGGCTTTGATCAACCGCCGTCCGGTCTTGTCGACGCCATTCCAAACTTCCGAGAGGAAATACTTGTCGCCGTAGCGATTGAAGATGAGACGCGCGTGAGATTGTTTTTTCTCGCCGCTGGTCGCTTCACTCAGGCGCAGCGCCGAAACCGGATCATCCGCGCTCTTGATCATTAAGGCATCGCCGGCTGTCGCAATAACCTCGACCACGTAGTCGCCAGCAGGCATCGTCTTGTAGCCCACGCTGAACTCGAACGGGATAGTGGCAACCACCTTCTTTGCAGCCTGGGTTTGGGCTGAGACGACCGCACTTGCGAGCGATAAGGTCACCAGCAGCATCAGCATCGTGAACGCTTTGAGTAAATTCCTTTTCATGACTTCCTCCTGTTGCCTCGCGGGTTTGCGGGATCCGAATTAACCTGGGCCGAAAACGCTATCCCGTTAGAACGTCTAATCAGCTACTAGCATTTCAAGGTTGATGTTTAAGAACTGCGGAGGCCTATGGCTATTGTCGTGCCGCGCGTTTTTATGAGTGCCGGTGCCACAGCGTGCAGCTGTTTTGAGCCCGAGAAATACTGGCGAGAAGTCGTGAGGCGCAGTGTTGCAGGCGCTCAGTTGCCGCGCGCGAAGAGTGTTGAAATAGCTAGCCTGCGAGATAGGTGCATTATCCGTTCGGATAGTTTTGAGCGGATGCTCCGAGTTCCGACCCTCCGTGGGTCGACTCGCGTTGTGATTCACGATTGAGCTGATAGCACGTTGACACATTAACAATCACGACTAGCATCATTGACGGTTGAGCTTGGCGTAGTAACCCGGTGCTGAATTTGTCGACCACGTCGCGGAGTGGGCCTGCGGCGCAGTACAAGCCAAATACTGATTTAGAACCCTGTCGCGTCGGGGGCCTGTTGCCGGGCAGATGTCCGTGCGCGTAAACTGCCAGCGATCCAACTTCTGATGAACCCGCGACTCACAGCCATCTCAGGGAGACTAAAGGGCAGCGTCTTTAGCATAGAAGCTTTGCCGGTCGTAATTGGCCGCGAAACGACTGCCACGCTCTGCATCGCAGACGCATCTGTCTCGCGTCGTCATTCGCAAATCGAAAAGGAAGCAGATCAGTTTTTCCTTCAGGACCTCGACAGCCTGAACGGCACCTTTATCAACGAAGTACCAATTAAGCGACGGGAACTGCATCATGGCGATCGCGTGCGGATTGGCGATTCGCAGTTCATATTTCTGACGCAGGACTCTGATTTCAAGGCCTCGGGTGAAATTCACTTTGACGACGGTCCGGTGATTAGCGGTTCTACCCTGCAGTTCAAATTTAACGATGCGCTGTTTGTGATGGCGCGCGATTTGAGCGCGCTGATGAAAATCAGCACCACGATCAATGCCATACGCGGCGTTGAAGAACTGCAAAAGAGGTTGCTGGATCTCGTGTTTGAGGTAGTGCCGGCAGCGCGCGGCGTGATCATTCTTACCGATGGCAGCGGCAGCAAGCCGCAGGGCGAGGTCACCTCTGTGTTTGGCCTGGATCGTAAGCGCGGCCCCGACGTTTCAATCAAGGTGAGCAGCAAAGTCACTAACTGGGCATTGACTCATCGCGAGTCAATTTTGATCACGAACGAGGCAGATGCTGAGGAATTTCAATCCTCGGTAAGTTTGATAGCGGATCGGCCGGCCTGCGTGTTGTGCGTTCCGCTCATCATGCTGGATAAGACGCTCGGAGTTATCTATCTCGATACGACTGAGCCAAATTCAGTTTTCGATCAGGATCACCTGCAGCTGGTGTCGGCTATCTCAGCGATTACGGCGGTAGCAATAGAGAACGCGCGGCACATCGAATGGCTTGAAAGCGAGAACCGCCGACTGATTGCCGACTTCAACATCGAACACAACCTGGTTGGCGAGAGCGAACCAATTCGCGAAGTCTTGCAGTTCATTTCGAAGGTGGCGCCTACAGATTCCACCGTTCTCATTTCCGGTGAAAGCGGCACCGGTAAAGAACTGGCGGCGCGCGCGATTCATCTCAATAGCCGGCGCGCGGACAAGCCGTTCATCGCTGTCAACTGCGCTGCCCTCGCGGAGTCGCTGCTTGAAAGCGAACTGTTCGGACATGAGAAGGGTTCATTCACCGGCGCCGTTACACAGCGTAAGGGCCGGCTCGAGCTCGCCGACGGCGGCACACTGTTCCTCGACGAAATTGGGGAGTTGTCACTCGCGTTGCAGGTGAAACTATTGCGCGTGTTGCAGGAGCGCGAATTCGAACGCGTAGGCGGCTCGCGACCAATCAAGGTCAACCTTCGCCTGGTGACAGCGACCAACAAAGACCTGGAGCAGGCGGTAACAAACGGCACTTTTCGTCAAGACCTTTATTACCGGCTAAACGTCGTCGAGTTGGAAATGCCGCCGCTGCGGAACCGGCCGCAGGACATTCCCTTGCTGGCAAATTATTTCGCGGCGAAATTTGGACAGCGCAGCAATCGGAGAATCATCGGTATCACCGCCGAGGCGCAAGCGCGTTTAGTTAGTTACGACTGGCCGGGCAACGTGCGCGAACTGGAGAACGCGATCGAGCGTGCGGTCGTGCTGGGAGCTACCGAACGCATTCTGCCGGAAGACTTGCCGGAGTCAGTACTTGAGGCGCAGGCAACGGTGACTGTACCGGCGACGAAATATCATGAAGCGGTGGTGGAAACGAAGAAGCAAATCATCTTGGGCGCCATGCAGCAGGCGAAGGGCAGCTACACTGACGCCGCTAAAATTCTCGGGGTCCATCCCAACTATCTTCACCGCTTGATTCGTAATCTGAACCTGAAAGAACAGCTAAAAAGGTGAGGATTACCTCAAGACTTCACTAATGCGGTCATCAGCGAGGCGGCCGAAGTCTTTGTACCAAACACCCGCGTTGCCAAACGGCTCAGGAGCCGCCAGATAAATAAACTCATCTGCAAGTGTCTTGGCTATCTGGCGGCCCTCCGCCGATGTCACCGGGACTGCCGCTGTGACACGTGCCGGGTGGAGCTTACGTGTAGCTTTCACGGCTGCTTCAAGTGTGAAAGACGTGCGAATTGCGCAATCAAATATCAGAACGTGCTTACCGGCGAGATCGATAGGAGGGCGATTACCGCGACAAACTTCTACCCGTCGCGCGAGTCCCTCCATCGCATCCGCCGCAAAAAAGTCAAACGGTGTTTCGGGCTTGGCCGGGCGCGGCCCTATTTCTTCATCAACAACGAAGGTCCCGGCAACGTTAGCCGCGCACGCCTGAGTTCCGGGGCCTTGCGGCGTGAGGAGACGGCGAAAAGTAATCAGATCGAGCGGAGCGTTAAGGTGCTTAGCTACCTCAACGGCGCCGGGCACGCCTGCCGATACGATCGCCAATACCAGGACCTCACGAAAGGCATCGCGGGGCAGCATCGCGGCGAGCTCGCGACCGCCCGCGCTTAAATTTGCAAAGGGCGCGATTTTTTCGTTCATTTTATTTTTACGAAGGCTGCTCAGGTAGGCTCACTAACAGACTAACCTGAAATACGAATGCAAGCGTTTTGGTATTAACGCAAAAATTCTTGCATCGGAGTATAGCGTTCCGGCGGAGTTTGAGTGTATAAACTTCTGCCACGTTCACCCGGGAGAGGGCGGTACCGATTGTTTAGCGGTGGCGCCCTTTTCTCCTTCGGCATCTGAACACTCTGAAATATTACGATGGAAAATGATAACGGTAACGAAGAACTCTTCGGTTCGGTGAAGTTACGCTTGGCGACTCCGGACGACAAACCTTTTCTACTGAGTCTATTTGCCAGTACGCGTTCCGATGAGCTCGCGCTAATGAATGTTGACGAGAAACAAAAGCAGATGTTTCTTGCGATGCAGTTTGAGGCGCAAAGCCGGCAGTATGCGTCAGCCTATCCTGAGGCCGAGAGCAGTATCATTTTGTCGAACGCCGATCTCATAGGCCGGCTGCTGCTGGATCGAGGTGAGCTCGAGTTTACGCTCGTCGACGTTGCCTTGCTGCCTGCTTACCGCGGCTTCGGTATTGGCACCGCTATACTTCAGGGGATTGCCAAGGATGCGGCGACCAGCGGCAAACCGGTTCGCCTTCATGTTCTAGCATCAAGCGCCGCTAAACGACTGTACGAACGATTAGGATTTTCCGCAGTGGGTGCCGACGACGCCTATCTTGAAATGATATGGGCGCCTCCAGTTTCTCAATCCTGCTGAATAGGGACACACTTCGGCTGAATCCGGCTTCAATCTTTCAAACCCAAACAATTCATGACTTCTTACCGGCTCAGCCCCTATGTCAGCTTCGTCGAAAACCGTTTGATTCCCGGTGTCTTGCACCATGGCGTCAGCCATCGGCTCACGGGAGAGGTGCTTGAACCCCCTGAAAGAATTCGTTCCTTGTTGCTGGCGATACAAACCGGCACGGCCATCTCACTGGGCGACGAAAATCTGAATAGTTACGGCGAAGATGGCGAGCACCTGCGGCAGCTTATCCAGCACGACTTTCTCATCCCGGACGATCAGGATCCACTGCAGCGGTTCATCAATCATTACGTGGCCCGGCCCATTCAGAATCCGGCGCTGGTTTACCGCGCAGATGATGGCGCGTTCCAGATAGCGCGAACGTCTATGGCGCAACAGATGTTTTCGCCCAAGGCTGGAGAATCCCCGGAGATTATCGAAGAACCAATTTCACAAACGGGCGTCGCGATATTCAAAATTGCTGACGGCACCAGAACGCTGCAGGAAATTCTGACCACCCTGGGGGGCACCGAGGGCGAGAAAATTTCAGCGGACTTTCGACAAACGCTTGATTTTTTGACCAATCAGGAACGGCAAATGATCAAGTTTACGCGGCGTCGCGAAGATCTCGAAAATCCTTACTCACCCGTTAACATCGTGCCGCGCACTCTGTTCCATTCGGCTCGTTGGAGTGAATCAGCTGATGGCGCTGCCAAGCCAGTTATCGATTTTCATCTGGAGGGTATTGAAGACGCTTCGTGGGAATTTGATCTGATTGAGCCGACGGTGAATCACGCTTTCCGTTTCGCTGGCGAAGCGCTTGGCGGCCTGGATTACGGATCGCGCTTTGCCGTTTCGACGCTGCGTCCGGAGGTTGTTCCTCTCTTGGCGCAGAAGCAGCAGATCGATGTGCTGGAAGTCGGCGGCGGCACCGGAACTTTTGCGCGCTCATTCATTCAGCAGTCTCGAAAGTTGAAGGATGAAGGGAAGAGTCAGGCAGAGGTGAACTATCACATCCTGGACTTGTCGCCGGAGCTGATGCAAAACCAGCGAAAAGTTTTATCGCAGCTTATGCCGGAGGCGCACCACTTTCATCAGGATGCAACTAAGTTCAGTCTCCCGGGTAAAGCATTTGATCTAATCGTGTCTAATGAAGTGATCGCCGATTTTCCGATGGCGACGGTGAACCGTGCTACTTCAGATCATGCAGCCGCCGCCGGTTGGGAAGGGCCGGGTTCCCGCTACCTGACGAAATACGGTCTAGAAACTCGCGACGCTCCTGACAGTTTTCTTTTGAATGCCGGCACCTTCGAGTTTATCGAGCGCTGCTTCGAACATCTGGTTCCGGGTGGCACGTTGCTGGTGTCGGAATACGGAGCGCCGCACCGGTACCCGGCGCAGGCATTTCAGTTAAGTCATGAAGAGTTTTCGATCCACTTTGGCCATGTCGCCACTTGCGCGATGCGGGTCGGATTTGAATGCAGACTGCTGACGTTGAAAGATTTTCTGGGTCTCGACGATAGCGTACCGACGCTGACGGGACAGCAGGAACATTTCCTGATTCTGAATCACGTCCTGGGAAAATACGGGGTGTCGCTCCCGTACGCCGTGATTTCTCGGGCGGAATTCGAAAAGCAATTTCAAACACTGATCGAACGGGTAGAATTATGCGGCTTTTCATTTCTGCCAATCAGTGGGGGTTATCACTTCGGCCCCAAAATCGACGAGTTTATGATATTGA
>JBKPNP010000991.1:0-5810 GCA_046732775.1 Acidobacteriota bacterium | reverse complement strand
GGATCAATTTCCTGTTTCAACATTCCTTCGATCGCCATCAACGTACCGGTAAGCGAGCTGGGGCAGCTGCCACACGCTCCCTGGTAACGAATGCTGAGGGTGTGCTCCTTCAGCCCAAGCACTTCGAGATAGCCGCCATCTCCCATTAAAGCGGGGCGAACTTTCTCGTCGAGAATCTCATTGA
This sequence comes from Acidobacteriota bacterium, assembly GCA_046732775.1. GTDB lineage: Bacteria > Acidobacteriota > Blastocatellia > Pyrinomonadales > Pyrinomonadaceae > PSRF01. The sequence goes on along the minus strand of JBKPNP010000991.1, from coordinate 5,626 downwards.
TTCTTAGGAGACGCGGATCGTCACTGGTGACTGCGGCGATTGCTCCGCCCACCGCTGCCGCTGCTGCGGCGCCATTGTTCACCGCGGCTGCCGCGCGAATAGGCACTGCGAGCGTCGGCAATAAATCGTCCCAGTCACCTTCATCGTCCTTCTCAACCGTGATCATGCGGTCCATGTAAAAAACGGACACGACATGACCGACGTCAAACAGCGACTTGGCAAGCGGATCGTTCTCAGCCTGTTCGGGTGCGCCGTACTGGTGCACGGTGCCGTTGCTAACCGGTTCTCTCAGTATGAACTTTACTGCGTTTGGATTCGGCGTTTCTTCAATATCACTAATTTTGGGCACTGCTTAAATCTCCAGTTCCTTGCGGGCAAAAACGTTTATTCGTTAGCTATTAAAAGGTCAGGAGCATTATAGCGACATTGATGGGGAACACCGAATTGAGCGACTCGCTATCGAAGGCGAATACCATAGGCCCGGAGGGCCGGCAGTTACTAGCCGCGCCCGTGAGGGCGTGACTATTAACCGATCCCTTCGGGCCTGCGATTCCTCCAACGCTGCGGCATGGACTCAGTACCGCCCAAGCGGTGCTTGCTGACGACTCGCGCCCCACTGCATACTGCTCGGCAATCATGAACGTTGGTATAACTGTATATCCGACCTACGGCGGCAGCGGTATTGTCGGCTCCGAACTCGGCAAGGAGCTCGCCGCGCGCGGCCACACCGTACATTTTATTTCCTCGTCACTGCCGACGCGGCTGACTGAGTTGAACGAGCGCGTTCGTTTTCACGAAGTTGAAATGATGTCGTATCCGTTGTTCGAACATCAGCCTTATACGCTGGCATTGGCAACGAAGATGGCGAAGGTTGCCGAGACCGAGAATCTCGATTTATTGCATGTGCACTATGCAATTCCTCATTCCATCAGTGCCATCCTCGCGCGCGAGTCTTTGAAACCGAAGCGTTACCTGCCGGTGATAACCACGTTGCACGGCACCGACATCACGCTGGTGGGAGCGGATCGTTCGTACCTGCCGATCACGCGTTACGGCATCGTGCAATCAGACGGAGTGACGGCCATCTCGCATTACCTGAAAGAAGCGACGAACGAGAGTTTTCAGTTTGACGACATTGAGGTGATTCCAAATTTCATCTGTCAACACGACTACGCGCGTCACCCGGTTGATGAATTGAAATCGTCACTCTCCGCTGAAGGCGAACCGTTGTTGGTTCACGTTTCAAACTTTCGGCCGGTTAAGCGTCCGGTAGATTGTGTTGAAATTCTCAGTCGAGTTTTGCAAAAGGGAATCAAGACACGTTTGGTGATGGTTGGTGACGGCAGTGAACGCACCAACGCGGAGCATCGTGCGCGGTGTTTGGGTATTTACGACAGATGCGTCTTTGTCGGCAAGCAGCCGAACATCGTGGACTATCTTTCGGCGTCCGACGTGCTGCTGCTGCCTTCCGAACAGGAATCGTTTGGACTGGCAGCCCTCGAGGCGATGGCTTGTGAAGTGCCGGTGATTGCGTCTCGCGTTGGCGGAATTCCGGAAGTGGTGACCGACGGCGAAACCGGCTATCTGAGCGAAGTCGGCGACGTCACGAAAATGGGTGAGGACGCCGCGCGGCTGCTGGCTGATCCAAAGGCCTGCCGGGAGATGGGAAAGCGCGCGCGCGAATCGGCGATTTCGCGCTACCGCACCGATTTAGTAATTCCCAAGTACATTGAATATTACGAACGCGTGCTCGCGAAGACGAAACTCTGAGCTTTGTACTTTGTGCTTTGACCTTTGATCTTTGACCTTCGGTTTTGGACTTAGGTGTTGGTCTTTGGCCTAAGTCAGACTCCAAAAGTACAAAAGACAAATTCCAGATTCCAGATTCCAAAGCACAAAGCCCAAAGCTCAAAGCACAAAGCCCAAAGCTCAAAGTTCAAAGCACAAAGTCCAAAGCACAAAGTTCAAAGTTAATGCACTCGATCATCATCGGCACCGCCGGTCACATCGATCACGGTAAGAGCTCACTCGTGCAGGCGCTGACCGGAAAAGACCCCGACCGCCTTCCCGAAGAGAAACGCCGCGGCATCACCATCGACTTAGGCTTCGCCGACCTCGATCTCGGCGACGCCCGCGTCGGATTTGTCGATGTGCCCGGGCACGAGCGCTTCGTGAAAAACATGCTGGCGGGCGTTCACGGCATCGATGCGGTAGCGCTGGTTATTGCCGCGGACGAAGGGGTGATGCCCCAGACGCGCGAGCATTTTGAAATCTGCCGGCTGCTCGGCGTGCGCGAGGGTTTGGTAGTAATTACTAAAACCGATCTCGTCGAGGACGAGCTGCTTTCCCTGGTGCGAGCTGAAGCCGAGGAACTCGTAACCGGCTCTTTCCTTGAAGCTGCACCCGTGCTCGCAGTCAGCGCCCGCACCGGCTCGGGACTGGAAGAGTTGCGCGACGTCTTGCGCAGCCTTGCCGCAAAAATTCCGGAGCGCTCCGGAGACTTCGTAACGCGTTTGCCAATCGATCGAGTTTTTACGATGAAGGGCTTTGGCGCAGTAGTTACCGGCACGCTCGTATCCGGACAAATTTCCCCGTCCGATGAACTTGACTTGTTACCGGCAAGAAAACGAGTGCGCGTGCGTGGTGTGCAAGTTCACGGCGCGGCCGTTGAAAAAGCGCACTCGGGTCAACGTACCGCAGTGAATCTCGCTGCCGTCGACGTAACCGAGATTGAACGCGGGATGGTGCTCGGCGCAGCCGGCCGCTTCGTGCCGACCCAAATTATCGACGTGGAGTTGAGTGTGCTGCCGGCGGCGCCGCGCGGAATACGGACGCGATCGCGTGTGCGCGTCCACATTGGAGCGGCGGAAGTGTTGGCGAGGGTTCGCGTGCTCAAGACGAGCGGTGAAATTTCACCCGGCGATACGGGTTTCGCTCAGCTCCGTTTTGAAACTCCGGTAATCGCCCTACACGACGAGCGCTTCATCATCCGTTCGTATTCTCCGTCTGAAACTATTGCCGGCGGACTTGTGCTCGAACCGCTGGCGGCGAAACATCGCGGACGTGACTTAGCCAAAACACGCGAGCGTCTGAAGGCGGTGCTGCAACCTGACCGCGTCGTCAAGTTAGCGACCTTCGTGGAAGCTTCGGGCACTCAAGGCTTGCGACTGGCGGATGTAGCGGCGCGAACGGGTTGGACGGATAACGTGATCTCAGCGGTGCTTGAAGCTGCCCGGCAACACGATTCAGCGATAACCGAGTGTGAGGGCGTGCTGATTTCTTCAGACAATTTTCGCGATCTCTCTGATGAAACTGCTGCAGAGGTGAAGCAACATCACGAGCGCGAACCGTTGTCTCGTGGCCTGCCGCGCGAAACTCTGCGTGAGCGACGCTTTCTCCACGTGGCCCCGGAAATTTTTCGTGCGGTTATTCGTCAGTTGGAAACCAGCGGACTCGTGGTCGCGGAAAAAGATTTGATTCGTTCCCGGGAACACGGCCTAACGCTGACGCCCGAAGACGAGAAGTTACGCAATAGCATCGCACGTACTTACGAGCAAGCGGGTCTGGAGGCCCCTGCTTTGGAAACCGCGCTCGAAGCTGCCGGCTTTGCCCCATCGCGGCGGGCGCACGGCCGTAAGCTACTTCAGCTATTGATTGATGACGGCACGCTGGTACGCGTGCAAGGTGAACTGTTCTTTCACGGGCGCGCAATCCGTGACCTCGAGAACCTGTTGCTGAAATACGGCGCGGACCACGAGCCGGACCGCCTGATAGATGTGCCCAAATTCAAGGACCTGGCGGGTGTCTCCCGTAAATACGCAATTCCACTGCTCGAGTATTTTGATAGTAAACGTATTACCCTGCGCGCCGGAGACAAACGCGTCATTCTCAAGCGTTAATCCGTGTGTAGTGGCTGTTTGATGGGCTTGCGTTCCGCGTGGGCTGGCGTTACCATGCTGGCCACATAACGATTCGGCTTTTTCCCATAAACCTTCATAGCGACTCAATTGCCGGAGGGTAAAATGAAAATCAAAGAGTTGTTGGCAGCGCTGGTGGGTTTAGCTGCAGCCGTGGGTGCGATCTATTATTTTTATAGATTCGTCACTTTCAATGACGCCGCGGGCGGCCATTCTTTTGGCTGGATTGCGCTGGGTTTGGCTGCTGTCGCCTTCGTTTGCGGGTTGATTTATTTCCTGGGTCACGTCAATCAGGAAGAAGAGATCCACATCACGCAGTAGAGGATGGCTCAGTTAAATTTGCGTCCCCGTTGGTTTGCCGACAAGACCGATTTGGCTTCGCTGTAGGTTATTGCCGAAACTTTTTTCGCCGTTTGTGCAGTCGCGGCTTGTCGCGTGCCCAAACGGCGCTTCGTTTGTGCGTTGCACAATAATAATTTCAGGAGATTCGAATGCTGATTGCCGCTATGTTTTTGCTCTCGCAGGTGGATACAACTTTCAATAAACCGTCTTACTTCCTGCCGATTTTCCTCGGTCTATTTTTGGTCGGTGCCGTAACTTCACTGATCGCAGCCGTACTCGGTTTCGCGCGCGCACGCGCCTTCGGACCATCGGCCCGCTGGTTTTCGTTCGGCGCTGTTTGTCTGCTGCTATTTCATATCCAGATTCTCGCCATCGGGTTCGGCGCTATCAGTAACGACACCGGATTCGCCGCGAACATGGTGGCATTCTTTAACCTCTTCATAATTCTTGGCGGCATTTGCGTGATTATGGGCTTCATTAAAATGACCAACCCGCGATGACGGTCAATGCTGGACAGAAAGAGTATCGGGTAGTCGGAATTTAATGCAGAAGAAAGTTCTTGTTACCGCCGCGCTCGCACTTGTTGTGGGCACGGCGTTTTTATTAGTTCGCGACCGCGGTGACGCCGGCGCCGCCTCAGGCGATCGCTTTGTGCGCACGCGCGCCGGTCATTTTGTTATCGCGGGCAAACCATTTCGGTTCGTCGGCGCGAACGTTTCCGTAATGTACCGCGACGATGATCGCGCGCGCATGCCTGAGACTCTGCGCCACGCAGCGGAGAATGGCATACGAGTAGTGCGTGTCTGGGCATCGGGGGAAGGCGGCCCCGGTGATGTTGGTCCGGTCGCGGATTTTGCTGATTGGCCACGCCTTCATCCATTCCGTTGGGCCCCCGGCGAGTGGAATGAAGAGACCTTTGTTCACCTCGATAAGGTGATCGCCGAGGCCACTAAAAACAAGCTGCTGGTAAAGCTTTGTTTGGCGAACTGGTGGCGCGACACGGGAGGCGTAACGCAGTATCTGCGTTGGGCGGGAATCGCCGATGCCGCCGATGAGAAATTTCCTTTCGGCATCAACCCCGAGCGGGCCATGCTCTTTTACACAAACGAGACGACGCGCCGGCTCTATCGTGAACATCTGGAGAAACTGGCAACGCGACGAAACACCGTAACCGGAGTGCTTTATCGTGATGACCCAAATATTTTTGGTTGGGAATTAATCAATGAGGGACAGGCGGGAACGAGTCGCTGGTCAGAACGCCGGCAGTGGATTGCCGAGATGAGCAGCTACTTAAAGTCGCTCGATCCTAACCACGTCATCACTCCGGGCGATTGGGGTTATCGCACCGCCGCGGAACGGCGCGAATG
>JBKPNP010000990.1:0-4334 GCA_046732775.1 Acidobacteriota bacterium | reverse complement strand
GAGGCGCACCGTAACGCAGTAATTAATCTGGTGCCGGCGGCCGCGGCCAAAACACATTGCCTCGATCTAAACGGCGATGTCGATGACCCGTCGGGTAAGGGATTGGGCGCCCATGTCAACTGCGCTCAACGCATCCACGGGCTGGTGCGTCAACGATTCGATGAGATGGGCCTAAGAGCCGATTGAATGGAACCTGCGAAGCAGATGAACCGCGTAAGCCTGGGGCGTGAGCCCCAGGACGTTGGCCCGAAACATGGGATAGCCAGTGAAACTGGCGGCAGCTGTCAATTATTGCTACATCACCTGGCGCCCGCGTTGTGGGTTAACCATCAACTTGCCTGTGGCTCACGCCCCAGGCTTTATTGCTGTCGCCAGATCCGCAGTGAAGCTAAACCAGTCTAAGCTCTGAACAACGATGAGTAGGCACAAGGAGGACATCGCGAAGACAGCGTTTGGCTTCGTTCTCATTATCGGCATCGTGAATCTCTTCGCCGATATGACGTACGAAGGCGCGCGCAGCATCACGGGCCCTTTTCTTGGATCGCTGGGAGCGAGTGCAACAGTAGTCGGTATCGTAGCGGGAACGGGGGAACTCCTCGGTTATAGCCTTCGCTCCGCTGCGGGCTACTTTGCGGATAAGACCCAACGTTACTGGCTGATCGTTTTTGTCGGTTATGTGATCAACATGCTCGCCGTTCCGGCGCTGGCACTCGCCGGCCATTGGCCAATTGCCGCCGCCCTGATCGTTGCCGAGCGGACTGGACGAGCACTCCGCAAGCCCGTCGTTGACGCGATGATCTCGTACGCCGGCAAGTCGATCGGCCGCGGTTGGGTATTTGGACTGAACGAGGGACTGGATCAGGCCGGCGCAACCATCGGCCCTCTTATTGTCGCGTTGGTGCTCTATTTGAAGTCAGGATTTCGTACCGGCTTTGGCGTACTACTCGTTTCTTCGCTGCTCTGTTTGGGTACGCTCGTCGTGGCAAGATTCTGGTATCCACGTCCTCACGAACTAGAGACCAAAACGCCGGACATCTCAAAGGCCAAAAGATTTCCCAAAGCGTACTGGATCTATGTCGCCGCTGGAGCGCTAATCGCCGCCGGGTTTGCAGATTTCTCTCTGATTGCATTCCACTTCCAGAAGGCGGAAATCATTTCCCAGACCACGATCCCTCTCTTCTATGCAGTCGCGATGGGAGCGGGTGCCTTGACGAACCTCGTGTTTGGTCGTCTCTTCGACCGCGTCGGTTTTCCGATAGTGATGCTCGCTTTTCTTATCGGGGCAGGATTTGCGCCAATGGTTTTTCTGGGCCGGTTCTGGCTCGCGTTAACCGGCATGGCTCTTTGGGGAATCGGGATGGGCGCACAGAATTCTCTACTAAAGGCTTTGCTCACGGGCGTCCTGTCGGTAGCAAGGCGAAGCACAGGCTTCGGACTCTTCTACACTGGCTACGGCATCGCGTGGTTTTTCGGCAGCGCGGTTATGGGTTTCTTGTACGACAAATCCATTCTGGCGCTCGTGATCTTTTCTGTCGTCTTGCAGCTGTTAGCCCTGCCCGTTTTCTTTCTGGCAAGACAACGCTCCGAACCCGCCGCCTCGTGACGCTCGCATGTCGGCTTTACTTGGACGGAGCCGGCGCGGACTTCCATTACACTTACAGAAGGCGGACTGGATTAGCGACGATCCTTAAGCGCCTCGTCTTAGGAAAAGAGAGACAGCGCGCGCGTGCGAGCACTAATTAAGATCGTTTAGGACGGGCGGTAAAATGTTCGGAGTCGCTATAGCGTAATTGAAAGGATTGGTAGGCGCGTGGCAATTTAAGCTAGTGTTCCAGTGAATTCGACCGGTAGAAGTCTTCGACAACCGCGAGGTTGATCTCACACTTGAAGAAAAGGTGCAAGAAAAATGAAACCTCAATTGGCAGAACTGCTTTTGGACATCAAGTTTCATAGTGATCAGGATGCGTTTCGAATAAAGCACCCGTTCTCCGAAGATATCGAAGCTGCCCACGCCATCCTTTTCAACCCTCGTTATAACAAGTGGAAGAAGCTGAATACCTATCGTAAGTGGGTAGCTAATGGTCAGCCATGTCTCTTTGGGAAAGCGGCTGCGAAGACAAAATCCGTTTTTATCTGCATGCTTGAGGAGCATGAAATTCTGCGCATGAAGAGGGGCGATGAGGACTTAAGGGATACCATTCAGGACCATCGCCAAGCTTGGAAGAGGTATGCCCTGGAAGGGTCCTATTCGTCGTTCATGGTTCTGCTCCTCAGCCAGAGTCTGGTTACCAAAGAACCCGGGGACAAGCTGAAGGAGCTCTGTCGGCGCCTGTTGGAGCTGTATATGGAGGTGGAACGAATTGACGACGATACGATCCTGCCTCAACGCGAGTATGTATTTCTTCGCACCGGGCCCCAAACCTTTCTAAAATTCGGAACCTTGCCGAACGTTTTTTGCGCTCAAGGCGATGGCCGATGGTGGCATGATCACCGCACGCCGGGAGGCATCATGATCACGTCGAATGCGTTGGGCCACTTTGAACTGACTCGAGCCGGCTCTAGTGAGATCACCAATAAAGAGAAAACTCACGGTCTCGACCACGCGATGCGCACGATCAAGAACGCGTACGGGAACGAAAAGAAGATCAAGGGACTGACTCATTGCCCCGCCACCCGGTTAGTTGCGCGAGAGCAGGAAGAAGAAACACCAATTCGCGAAGGCTCTGACCTGCATCCATATTCACCGAGCCACTATCACGGCTTTTTTCACACTGATCATCTGGTGCCTTCTGTCTTCTTCTCTAAGGAACGGGATCCGAAGCATCTCCCGGAGTACGATCATCTGTCTTTCAGATACATCTATGATCCGGTTGGCGATCCCGACGACCACAAGGAACTAATGACCGGCGAGAAAGCGACCGCATATGAAGTCAAACGCAATATGGACCGTCTGCCTGACTTCCTCGATCCGGAAATCCCGCTGAAGTTCACCAGCAAATTCGATGGGCGGATCGGCCGCTGGTTGGACGATCGAATCGCCCAAAGACTTGAATCGTAAACCTCCGCGAGCGGAATCACCTCACGCACGCAACTTCAACGAGGGATGATGCTTCTTGAGTACTCCGATCAGATGTTCCTTCGCAACATGTGTGTATCGCTGCGTGGTGGCAATTGACGCATGGCCAAGGAATTCTTGAACGACGCGTATATCTACTCCATTCCGAAGAAGAAGCGTAGCGACCGTGTGTCTTAGCATGTGCGGAGTGATATGGCGCTCTATGCCGGCGTCTCGGCGAAACTGGGAAATGATGTTGGCCATGCCCTGGGTAGAAAGACGTTGGCCCGATGCGTTTACGAAGAGCGCTTCACTCTGACAGTTGAGTCTCGTGCGCACCGTAAGATGTCGGGACTGAATTTTGACCGAGTTCTTATCGACCACAAAACCGAGTCTATGACGGCCTCCTTTACCCCGTATTCTGAAAGCTGAATCCGCGATGGTGAAGTCCTCTATATTCAGTGACGAAGCCTCGCCCACTCGCATGCCAGTAGCAAAGAGCAGGTCAACAAGCGCGAGGTTTCTCAAAGCGCGGTAACCTCGTAACGACGCGGACGTCGGCTCGATCTTAGTCAAAACACAAGCCTGTCGCGGAGTATCCGCGCTCGGGCAACTACGTCCTGCTTGGGCCAGCAGATTTTGCATTTCGATGTGACTCAACGCTCGGGGAAGTTGCTCAATGCGTCCGAGACTTAGTTTTACACGCCAGAAGGGTGATTCGCTCAGCTCACCTCGGCGCAGCCAGTACGAACAAAACACCTTGAGTACAACAACCTTGCGTCGCATAGAAGCCGGAGAATAGCCCTTAATGCGGAGTTGGGCTGTCCAATTCTCAATGACAACAGCGGAGACCGATTGAAGCGAAACTTCCCCGCCCGCAAATTTACCGAACTGCTCCAAGTCCGAACGATAAGCCGTCAGGGTCTTGGCACTGCGGTCATTGGTCGAGAAATATCCACTCAGAAATTCTGAAATTGCCTGCAGCAGTTGCATGGGGGCACACACCTAAACAGGTCCTTTCTGGACGAATCGAGATGGAAAAGCTTGTTAAGTTGTTTAAGCGGTGGGTCTGAAACCGCGGGTAGTCTAGTTTTCTCCTACAACAGTTTCAAGCGGCGAGGAGGGCACTCAACGGGACTCAAGAATTCTTGCAGTCGACGCAAACAGTTGTTTCAAACACGTTTTGGGGCAATAATGATGCGCTTCACCAACTATTGATAACACAGAATTATCTAATGCGACTCCTTACACCGGAGCACTGGGTACCCTTTCAGCAAAC
>JBKPNP010000989.1:0-2696 GCA_046732775.1 Acidobacteriota bacterium | reverse complement strand
TAAACGGACGCGCGCCACGGCGACCAAACACGGAAATCTGATTGCCGCTTTCATCAACTGCACGGTCGCGATCGAGCGGCTTGGAAATCGCCAGCGCTTCGCCTTTCGTTTTGAACGTCGCAATCAAAACCGGTTGCGGCCGCGGACTGAAGCCCGCGTACTCCGGCATCGTCTCCGGTGAAGTCAACTGCAGAATCCGCAGGCCATTTCTGCCGTCAGCGACGTAGCCAAACAAACTCGCATTCGTCATTGCCACCTTCACCTGATGCACGTCGTTGAGTTTCCCGCCCGCGTTGAACAGCTGATCCAGCCGCGGCTTTTCAGGTCGCTCGACGTCGACGATTGCCACACCGTCTTTGCCGTCCGCCACATAGGCATAGGTACGCGCCACATAAACATCGTGCGCATCGGCAAGTGAAACAAGCGCGCCGGCAACGAGCTTTGGTGTACCGAGCTCGCCCAAATCCAGAACCTTCAAGCCATCGCCATCAACCACAAAGCCGTAGCGGAACTGAATGGCGACCGCGCGCGGGCTATTTAGATTTATTTGGCTGGTAATTCGCGGGTTCAACGGATCGTCAATATCGACAACCACCAATCCGCGCGCGGTCGTTACGTACAGATAGTGACCGGCAATCGCGATGTTGTTGGCACCGTCCAGTGCACCGTCCGGATTGAACGCACCGTTTGGATGCTTCGCCGGATCGAGCGCGCGCTTCAGATAGTTATTGAGCGGATCGCCGTCGAGCAGCGTGGCCGCGTTAACCAGGATCAAGCCTTCATGCTTGTCGGCGACGTACAGGTAGGCATACATCGGGTGAATCGGCTGCTCTTCGTTCACTAATTGCCGCCGCGCTTCACCGCTAAGTTTGCTAGCGCTAACGGGGTCGATCATTTTCCCATCGCGCGTCAGGCGCCAGCGCGCTGGATCGACGGCGAGGGTGGTGGGCGCCGCGACCGCCGTCGCGTATTTTGTTTTGACCCAAAGCTTCTGACCAAATCTCGAGACCGGCGCAGTCGTGATTCGTTCCGAAAATCCCTTCTGGTCGATCTGCGCCACATCGTAGACGCGCAGGCCTCCCTCGCCCGCCGCAACGTAAGCATATTCACCGCGCACTTGCACCTGCAGCACGCGCGGATTCCCGACGTGCTCGTAAACCGTCGCAAGCTCACTGCCACCCTTCACAAAATTTTCGTAATTTTCAGGGTATGCAAGCCTATGCAACGTACTGCCAATCACCGCCTGCGGTTCGCTGCGTTCGGTTGCCACTACGGCTTCCAGCGCCTCGCCGGCAGCAACGTAAACATACCGACCCATGAAATTAACGAAGTTGGTTCCCTGCAGCAGCAGTTGGGCGAGCCACGCGTTGTTGTCGTTCTTTGCCGAGACGTGACAGTCAGTACAACCCTTTGTTTCCTTCGCCCGGACAGTGTGCGGCACGTGAGTATTGAACGCCTGACCGGCGAAGCCTTCAGCGGAAGTGGTTTGTTGTTGTGAATAGATCCACTCGCGATTTTGATTTTGTGAACTAACCAAAATCGCCGACGACGATCGCACGGGAGCGACGCGATTGCCGGTCACGGTGCCGTCGCGTCCGAGCATGAAGATGTCGTCGCGCAAGACTTGAAAGTTGTACTGCGTGAAGTTACGCGAGTCGCCGCCTTCGTTGTGCCGGTTCGGCATCTTGCGATTTGCCTGCATCGACAGGTGACACCCAAAACAGCTTGTCACCCACGACGAATGGCAGGCGACGCAAGTCATGTCGGAATCGCGATGCGCCAGTTGTTTGTCGTCAGCGGGAACGTCGCCCCAGGTAGCGTTGTCTTTGCGAATCGTTTTCGAGTAACGCGACTTCTCGCTGAAGTCGCGGCTGCCCGGAGTGATCGTGTCGACCGTTTGAATCACGCGCCACCAACGTCCGGGCACCACCATCGAATTCTGAATGATGTCACCGGTTTTCAGATCGACGTCTTTGCCGCTTTCGTCCTTCTTCTTCCGGTCGCGCGTAAGGCGCTGAAACAGCGGCACCTTGGCGCCCGTCTCGTCGCGCACACGAATACTGCGCGCCAGATCCTGACCGACGAGTGGCTGGTTCTGTGATTTCCGCCGCTCCGCGACTGTGCCGGTCGCGGTCGACGCAGCGGGGCCTGAGGTAAACAAACTCGCGCGGGCACGGATCGAGCCGTGACAATCCTCGCAGGTGATTTCGATCGCCGCGCGCGGTTCGTTGTAAAGATTGCCGTCGCCGTGCGCGTCCTGACGGAAATGACAGTCGACGCAATGCATGCCGCGGTCAAGGTGAATGTCGTTCAGGTGCACAGCCTTCTTGAACTTATCCGGGTCGTTTGCCGGCACGAGGTTGTCCTGTGCATCAAGCAAATTTCCTTTGCGATCGCGTTTGAAGACTTTGCGAAACATCCAGCCGTGACCATGAAAGTCGCCGAACTGCGTGTTCTTGAGATTCTCGTTGAAGCTCCGGACGCCGGTGTTCGCGAGAAAGTCAGGATCAGACCAGAGGCCGCGCAGGCTTGAACCTTCAGGATTCCGGCTGAGCTTTTCTCGCTCCTCCTCGGCCGATGGCTCGCGTTGCTGCTTCGGATACATCGCGGCGCCGTCGCTCTCATTGTCCCACCAAGTCATCCCCAGATAGGTCGCAACCATGTTTGTGCCCGGATGCATGTGACAGGTCATGCAC
>JBKPNP010000988.1:0-6049 GCA_046732775.1 Acidobacteriota bacterium | reverse complement strand
GCGACGAGCGCTACGATGCCGCCGATAACGAGCAGCGAGTTCCCTTTGGCTTTTGCTGGAGCTGGGACTACGGCCGGTGCCGGAGCGGGCCGAATGCTCTCGTACAGAGTTGCCGCTGGACCGCTACCGGAAAAACTGTTGTCGCCCGGCGTCTGCGGTGAAATGCTTTGCTGCACCGGCGGCGGAATAGAATTAACTGTGGTAGGCGCCGGCGGAGGCGGCATGCTGGTCGCCAGACGGGCAAGTCGCTCTTCAAGCTCCTTGGCCTGTCGCTCTACTCGTTCCATCTGTTCGCGCTGCAATCGTTCGCGTTCTTCGCGCTCGGCCTGCTCCTGCTTGCGTTTTTCTTCCAGTTCTCTTTGCTGGCGCTCGCGCTCTTCTTCTGTTTTGCGACGCTGCTCCGCTTCGCGGGCTAACTCCTCGCGCGCCACGCGTTCTTTCTCTTCCTGCTCCCGCGCCAGGAGCTCCCGCGTCGACTGAATCTTCCGCTGCTCGTCAGTATCAATAGCGGCAGAACTGATGGTGCCTTCCAGCTGCGTTCCGGTTTGTTTCTGAATTTCACCAGTAGGCGAAGGAGCATAAATCGTTTCGTCGGGCACAGAAGCGACAACTCCCGAACTTATCGTCACGCCGCCTGAAGCGACTGCGTTTTTCAACTCGATAATGAACTCGTCAACCGACGGCGTGCGGGCAGAGATTTCTTTCTCTAGTGCGTGGCGAACAACCGCTTCGAGTTGCGGCGAAATATCAACGCCGGCCGCTTTAAACGACGGTACGGGCAGAGTGAGATGCTTCTTCATGATGGATGGAATCGACGAGCCCTTGAAAGGCACATCGCCACTCAACATCTGGTAAAGAATAATTCCCAGGCTGTAAATGTCGGCGCGCGCGTCGGGTTCGTCGTCTGACCATTGCTCCGGCGCCATGTAGAAAGGCGAGCCCATCAAACCGCTGGTCTTCGCCTGCACAAACGAACCAAGCAGTTCACCTGACTTAATTTTCGCGAGACCGAAGTCGAGGATTTTGAGTCCTTCCGCAATCGGCTGGCCCAGTTGCGTCATGATGTTCAAGGGCTTCAGATCGCGATGAACAATGTTCTGACGGTGCGCCGCGGCCACACCGGCCCCCATGGCGCAGGCAAACTCCAGCGCGCGCTCAGGCGACATCACCTTCTCCTCTGCAAGAATGTCCTGCAAAGATTTGCCGTTCACAAACTCCATCACCAGAAAGGGCATCGTGCCGCGCACCACGCCAAAATCCGTAACGGCAATGATGTTCTGGTGTCGGATGGCAGCAGCGGCCAAGGCTTCCTGTCTGAAGCGCGTAACCAGCATCGGATCGTTACCGACGAGGTCGGGCAAAATTACTTTGATAGCGTGAGAAGTTTTGAGAAAGATGTGCCGCGCCTGAAAGACTACCCCCATGCCGCCCTGGCCCAACCGGCGCTCGAGCTGATAGCGCGCATCGAGTATGGGTTCGCCGAGAAGCGATGGCGTCGTGGCATCGCCGTCTTGCGGACAGTGGTTAATCTCGTCAGAGAAACAGCGCCTACAGGCTGGACATTCTTTCATTTATAGGCCCGGCAAAACGCGGAGACGGCAAGAAGGATTTTGCAACTCCAATGGCAAAAGTGGCTGTCGCCAAAAGATTCTAACGGCTGACGTGTGAGCAAGCAACCAACAAAATGCCACACGCCAACAGCTTGGGCGAACCCCTTTGGGAGTGCGGTGACCTGTCACCGCTTTTGGAGTGCGGTGACCTGTCACCGCTTTTGGAGGTCGCGACCTGTCGCGACCCTGTGAAGCTGAATTCAATCCAGCAGCCTGGGCGACAGGTCGCCCAGAAATCAAAGCGGTGACAGGTCACCGCACTCCAAAAGGCGAGACCGTCACGCATCAAGCGAAATGTCCGACAAACTTCAGTGTGTCGCCGTCCCCCACGATCGACAAACTAAAGTTTGTCGGACAATGCGTGTCGCGAGATAACCGAATACTCCGACCCGGCACTGCTCAGCTCGCTTCTAATAACCAGCAACTCACGAACGTCAAATTCAACCGGATCGAATGCCAGGTTCTGGTGCGCCGCCGCGAGCGCGCGCGCCTGCTGTGGGTTACGCACCCGCGCCAGCGTCAGATGCGGATGAAACGCACGCGACTCCTTCGCGAATCCTGCCCCCGCGCACTGCTCTTCCAATTCCCTCTGCAAGCGAAGCAGTCTCCCCGATACGTCCTTGGCGCCAAGCCAGAGCACCTTCGCCGGACCGCGTGCCGGGAACACGCCACTTTCCTGGAGTTGTATCGTGAACGGCCTGACGCTGCCTGCAGCCACATCTGCAGCGCGCGACAAATCAGCAACGGAATGAAGCGGAATATCGCCGAGAAATTTGAGTGTCAGGTGCAGAGCGGCAACGCGTGCCCAACTCGCGCGCGCCTGAGGCGTCGCTTCCTGCAGACGCGCGATGTGCCGCAACACTAATTCGCAGGTGTGTTGCGGCAGTTCCATCGCGCAGAACATGCGCCAGTATTGTTCAGTTGACGGGTTCACGGCGCGGGTTTTCCTCTCCGCAGCGCGACTCCCGTTGGTCGCTCACGATCGCGGCAAACACTTGTCTTCGGCAGCTGATGGGTCTTCGGATTCACGCCAGTAAAAGTAAAGCAATACCGCCATCAAACCGGCAAGGGGATGCCACAACAGTCCGTGGGGCTGAAACCCGCTCTTCGGCCAACACATTAATCCGTCCGTCTGCGAAAGCTTCCAGAAGAACGTGGCCATCAGAATGGCGACCACTGCGCTTACCCAAAGCACGACCGTAAGATTCTGCGTGGATGAACGCTGCATTACTCTTCCGGTCTTGATCCAGATTGATACTTCGACGATCACGTAAGCGATAACGAGCATCAGGATCAGTACGAACGAAGGAATGCGGTTGTGCATCAACGTAAATCCGAGCACGGTAAGCGGGTAGCCAACCCAGAAGAAGATCGAGCAATTCCATATACGTCGCCAGGAATACCAGACGAGGAACGATGCGTAGATATACATTGATAGCCCATCAAAGACGCCACCCCATTCCTTGATCGACGCGTGAAACCACATGCTGCCGAGACCAAGGAACAGGACGGCGAAGATGTAAACGTCCGGCATCAACGTGTTCGACTTCATCAAATTCTGCGGAGTGCCTTCGCCGAGGTCCTTGCGGTCGGAATAAACAAACCAGGCGACCAGAAGCGCAGTGGCAACCGAGTAAAGGTTGAACCAGGTGTTGACGGGTTGGCGTACTCCGGGTTTACCGCTGATCACGTCGGCGCGCGTGAACTCTTCGCAGAAACAGCCGTTTGGTTTTTCATTGATGCACGGATTCTCTTTGCCGGGCCAACCGAGCGCTACGAAGAGGAAGAAGGGCAGCAGGACAACTACGGTGCCGATGCCCCAGAACCAAAACCCTCGATACAATTTCATGACGGACGCTCCTTTGAGAATGAGTGATAGTGAAATTGCAGGTCCACTTCCCAGAATGGCTGGAGCAGGGAGGTAGAGGAATAGCTTCCCCAGGGTGAAAGAATGTTACTGACGGCAAGGATTAAAAGATGAGCTGGTCAGTAGCGGTGGGAATATAAAACTGCGTTGCGGGTTATGCAAGGTTTTTTGCACCTAGTCGAATTCCGACAAAGGGAGAGGCTGACTTTTGGAGTGCGGTTACCTGTCACCGCTTTAGGAGGTCGCGACCTGTCGCGACCATGTAAGGTCGATTCAGGTTTAGAGCTGGGCGACAGGTCGCCCAGAAATCAAAGCGGTGACAGGTCACCGCACTCCCAAAACCCGCGCTCGCAGCGGACCTCGTTATTTCCCGGGTTCGAGCACCAGCGTCTCGCGTGTGGCGCGCGCAACGGCGCCTTCGCTAAACGGAAACACGCGCGGGGTTACGGCCCGCCAGTCGTCCAGTTGGTCCTTCCAATGCGGCGTGTTCGGCACGCCTGATTCTCCAAGTGTGATGCCGTGTTGCGTGTTGTCCCAATTACCCGGATCCGCGATCAGACGCATTGACACGTTGGCGCCGACGTTGACCGTAGCGGCCAGTGCACCCGCGCCGTTTTGCGGGATCGGCGCAATCGCGAACTGCAAGCCTACCAGCGGCGCGCCGGCTAACGGATGTCTGAAATTTACCTTCACGAGCTCACCCCAGGTCCATTTTGATTCGTCCGCGCCTAGACGTCTGGTGAGGACTTTCTGCGCGTCTTCGTAGCAGGCGCGAAGCAAATCCGCATAGCTGATGAATTCTTTGGGCAGCCAGTCTTTTGGTTGTTCGGCGATCACCCGGTCAATCGTCGTGTCGAAATTTGACCACTGATAAATCTTGACGAGCTCGTCACCCAGCGCGGCGTTCAGGATGCGGCCGCGAAACGCGATGCGCATCTGATCGACTACCGGACCCACGGTTGAATCCGCGTTCATTAGTCCGTCCCAACCATCAAAGGCATCGAGTTGTTGGGCCAATTTTGTTTCGTTCGGTTTCAAGCGCGGGCGCAAAATCTTTGACGCTTCATGCGCGAACGAAACATTGCCGATGGAATACACGTCTCCCTGAATGCGGCGGAAATCGTCCGCCGTCAGTTTCGGTTTCTGCTTGAGTAAGTCGAGAATGCGCCGGGCACGATACGGCTGCGCCCATGAATGCGTCAGGAAGTACTCATAATTTTTGCCGACGATGCGCTGGTTCGCGGTGACAATAATTCCGGACGGCGGATCGTAAAGCGTGGGCAACTTGCTAATCGGAATGAATCTCACCCAATCGCCGGCATCGGTCGAGCCGTCGTAAGGAACGCTGCCGTCACCCGATCGTCTGACCGGAACAACGCCCGCGGCGTGATAGCCGATGTGTCCGGCGCTGTCGGCATAAACTATGTTCTGCGTCGGCGCCGTAAACGTTTCGAGCGCTGCGGAAAACTCTTTCCAGTTACGCGCGCGGTTGATGCGGTAAGCGGAATCCACGCTGTTAAGCGCCGGGTCGAGCGCCGTCCAGCGCAACGCATAACGCTTCCCGGCCTTCTCAAAAACGATGGGTCCATGTCTCGTCACCGTCACATCGAGGGCAACGGTGTCAGTCCCCGACTCAGTAAAGCCTTTGCGAACCTTGATTTCTTCATGACGCACTTCCGCGTCACGCCATCCGGTCGGCGTCAGGTAACGCTTCGGGTTCGCCGGATCAAACTTCTCTTCGTACAAGTCCTGAACGTCTGGCCCAACATTCGTCATGCCCCAGGCGATTCGATCATTGTGTCCGATGATCACGCCCGGTCCACCGGGCGCCGTCACGCCACCAACCCTTAAGCCCGGCGCACTGAGATGAGCGAGGTACCAAATTGACGGAGCGGACGCTCGCAGGTGCGGGTCGTTTGCGAGCAGCGGTTTACCGGACGCGGTATGTTTTCCGCTAACAACCCAATTGTTGCTGGCGGCGAGACCTTCCGCATACACGCCGACGCGCGCCAGCGCTTCAGCCGCGATCTCATGATTGCGTGCGAGGGCCTCGAGCACGTCGCGGGAAACATCGGTGCGTTTTTCGGGAACGGCTGCCGCCGTTTGTTTGCTGGCCGTGCCAGGATCCTGTCCAACAACCAAAACATCTAACGGCGAAAACTCAGGCATCAAGCCCGCCCGTTTCTCCGCGGGCAAACCCGCCAGCGCCGCACGCATTATGTCCAGTTGCCACGTATTTGAGAGTGCCTCTGCGAAGAGTTTGCCGACCAACAACGAGTCAGTGGGTGTCCACGGTTTGGGTTTGTACTGCAGGATTTGAAATTCCGGCGGCATAGTCTTGCTGTCGAGCGAGGAGATGTAAGCGTTGACGCCGCTCGTATAGGAATCGAGCACGCGTCGCGCCAGCGGCGAGGCGGACGCGAGTTCAACGGTGACCTCTTGCGCAAAGCCAAGCGTGCGATGTTGCTTGTCCTGCTCGAGTGTAGTGTTGCCGAGAACTTCCGACAGCTCGCCGCGTTCAGTCCGCCGCAATAGATCCATTTGCCAGAGTCGATCGCTGGCCGTTACGTAC
>JBKPNP010000987.1:0-2983 GCA_046732775.1 Acidobacteriota bacterium | reverse complement strand
CGGTCGAAGTTAACGTTTACACTGATACCGATATGACCAACATTTTTCACGACGGAATTCTTAACGGACGCGTCGCGTTCGTTACGGGCGGCGGCACTGGCATCACCGGCGGCGTCGCCCGCGCACTTGCGGAAGCAGGTGCGAACGTGGCGCTGGTGAGCCGCAGTCTCGAACATCTCGAGCCGGCCGCAAAGACAATCAACGACGCGCGCCTTGACGGTTCCACGACGGGCGAAGCAATTGCCGTCGCTGCCGATGTGCGCAATTCCGAAGACATCCAAAAAGCGATCGCCGTTACGGTGGAACGCTTCGGCAAAGTGGACATAGTGGTGAACGGCGCCGCGGGCAATTTCCTTTCGCCGGCCGAAGCGCTGTCGCCGAACGGGTTCGGCACCGTCGTCGAAATCGATCTTAAAGGTACGTTCAACGTTTGCCGCGCCGCCTTCGCCCAACTGAAGCAGCATCAGGGTCAGATTCTTAACATCAGCGCCACGCTTCACTACGTCGGTACGCCGATGCAGTTGCATGTGTCTGCGGCCAAAGCCGGCGTTGATGCGCTGACGCGTAATCTTGCGGTGGAGTGGGGACGCTACGGGATACGCGTGAATGGAATCGCGCCCGGCCCGATTGAAGACACCGAAGGCATGAAGCGACTGGTGCCCGACGTAATCAAGGAGAAACTCAGGAAGAAGGTACCGCTCGGTCGCTTCGGGCGCATTAAAGATATTGAGACGGCAGCGCTGTTTCTCTGCTCCGACGCCGCCAGTTTCATTAACGGCGCGATTCTCGTGGTTGACGGCGGGCAATGGCTGTCAGCAACCACCTTCATGTGATCAAACTTCTATGCGCTTTAATCGGACCGCGGCCGTCCCGGCCGCAATGAGCGCGAAGCGCGAAAACGTTTCCAAATATTGTCGCGCCTAACGGCGTGATGCGGGCGGGACGCCCGCCACCCGAGAACACGTTTTATGAATACGGATTTTTTCAAGCTTACTCGCGTTGCAGTATTGGTGGTCGCGGCATTCCTTTGCTCGGCGACCGTTCGCGCTCAACAACCGACTGACCCGCAAGCTGACGCGTCGAAGAAGGCCAATCAGAGACCAGCCGAGCCAGCTGCCTCGCCCGAACCCTTCGATGGCGCTGCGGTCGAAAAGATGGCGGCGAGCTGCGTGCGTTTGGAAACGGAACTCGGAGTTATCGAAATTGAAATGATTCCGGAAGTTGCTCCTGAGAGTGTGCGCAATTTTTTGAACCTGGCGGCAACGGGAGCGCTGGACACCACCACCTTCAGCCGCACAGTCCCCGGCTTTGTTATCCAGGGCGGAAATCTTTCGACCAGCGAAAAGTGGAACTACGATCTGTCGCGCCGCATGTCGCGAAAGCTTCCCGACGAGCCCGGACTGGTAAAACATATTCGCGGTATCGTCTCGATGGCTCGTCCTGAAGCCGCCAACAGTGCTTCCACGCACTTCTTCATACTCGTCGGCGACGGCCACCATCTCGACGGCAAGTTCTCAGCGTTCGGTCGCGTGACCACAGGCATTGAAGTGGCCGACGCCATTAACAAGGCGCCCGCCGTTGCGGAAAAACCTGAGAAGCCTGTACGCATCAATCGAGCAACGGTGTTCCCGTGCAAGAAATAGGTATGCAGCGCCTGGCCCGCCCGCTGCAGTTGACCGCGGCGATTGGCATCATCGTTCTAAGTTTGATCGCGTGCGCCGATTCGCGCGGTGAGAAGCCAACGCCCGAAGCCGCCAAGCGCTTTTTGCAGCTACGTGGTTACCAGTTCAACGATAAGTCGTTTCTGGCGGCTGCAGCCGCCAACGACGTGAGCGCGGTCAACGGCTTTCTCGCCGCCGGTATAAATCCAAACGTCAAAGACGAAACGACGGGCGCGACGGCGCTGATTAACGCCGCCGCAAACGACAACGCGGACATCGTGAAAGTGCTGCTGCAGGGCGGCGCCGACGTCAATGCCCGGGACAACGCGGGCTACAACGCTCTGCTGCGGTCGCTTGAAAAGAAGAACGAGGCGATCGCCACGCTCCTGTCGTCACAGCCTAACGTAGATTTGAATGCGCAGGGCTTCAGCGGAATGACCGCGTTGATTTGGTATGTTTGGCAGGGAAAAGAGGACACGGTTCGACGACTGCTGGAACGGGGCGCGAATCCTCAACTTAGCGATTCGGACGGTGACACGGCATTACACGGCGCGGCTCAACGCGGGAATGTGAACCTGATTCGAATGCTGCTTGATGCCGGCGCAAACGTTAACGCTAAGAACAAACTCGGTGGGACGCCGCTCATGTGGGCGGCGGTGTACGGGCATCAGGACGCCGCGAAGCTGTTGCTTGAAAGGGGAGCGGACCCGGCGTTGAAAGATAATGAGGGCGTGACGGCTTCAGCGTGGGCGACGAGGAACAAGCGCGACGCGATGGCGCAGATGCTTCGGGATGCGGAGAAGAAGCACTGACCTTCGGAGTGCGGCAGTCTGAATAACGCTGAAAGCGTTCGCTAATTCCAGCCCAGGGTTGCGATTCGGCAACCCTGGGTAAGACACGTCCCCTTTTTTGGCAGTCGCAAACCCTGAAAGGGTTGCGTCCAAGCGACCGCGTCACCAACTCCTTCAGAGTTGGGAGAACAGTTTGGCACTCCTTGTGCCCAGGGTTTCGAAGCGCAACCCTGGGCTGAAATTAGCCAACGCCCTTGGCGTTCGAATTCAAACTTACAGCATTAGAGAAATCGGTATCTCAAATGGCGAACATCGTGCTCCGTAAATGCCTGGCGAGTCTTTCGAGGCGCGAAGACCTAAGCCGGCAGCAGGCAGCGGAGTTGCTCGAAGCTTTGCTTGCCGATGACGCGACGGACGCGCAGATCGCCGCAACCCTGGTAGCGCTGTCGCAAAAGGGCGAGACGGTAGCCGAGCTTGCGGGCATGGCCGATGTTCTCAGGAAGCGCGCAACGAAAGTTAAAACCTGTCACG
>JBKPNP010000986.1:0-4493 GCA_046732775.1 Acidobacteriota bacterium | reverse complement strand
GCAGGTCCAGGCCATCGAAAGGTTCGTCCAGCAAAAGCAACGGTTGCGTCGTCAACAAACCCAGCGCCAGCAACAGACGTTTGCGTTCGCCTTTCGAAAGTGAGCCGATGCGGGATTTCAACAATTCTTAAAGCCGGAGGGGCGTGACCAACGAAGCGGCGTCGGCTGCTGAACGCTGATAAAACTTGCGAAAAAAGCCAAGCACCCAAGTCACTGTCTGTTCCGGCCACGGGAAGATCGCGTCCGGCAAATATAAAAGTGACTGCTTGCGCTGCGCTGGTGGTAGCTCCCGATCGCTTACTTTAACTTTGCCGGCGTTAACGGGCATCAAGCCGGCAAGACACTCGAACAACGTCGTCTTGCCTGACCCGTTCGGACCAATCAGACCCAGCACCTCGCCCGGACGCGCGGAGAAACTGACCGCGTCCAGGACGCGCCGCTTATTAAATTTTTTGGTAATGCCCTCGACAGACAGGAGTGCGCTCATCTTTTCTAATGGTCGACGTGATCTGCTTTGGCTAAGTTAGTCTGAAGTACAACCTGATCCTGCGATTCGGTGGTGTGGCGCAAGGCCTACTCAACCGCTAGCTCCAACCGCCGTCCACGCCGGGGCAGCAGCCCGACAGTCATAGAGGGCTACGTTACCACTCAAGCAGGATGATCGGAGTGGGCTACCGTTGTCGACCCACGATGGTTGCGTATAGCGTAGCCCTCCACGACTGTCGCGCTACTGCCCCGCCGTAGAAGACGCCCGGCTCGATCCGAGCCATCGCTCAGCCAGTCGCATCGTTCAGCGTTATGCACGTCCGGTTGCGGCTCCAGCGGAGCCAAATGTTTATAGAAACCGATTAGCGCGCCGGACCGCGCTCCTGCGGAGCGCAATGTTTCGTACACAAAAGCGTTTCTCTCCGCTCGAAGGAACGCGGCGCCAGGCCGCCGCAAAGAGAAAGCGGCGTCAAGCCGCCGCACTCCAAATAGAAGGCCTTTGGAAGTGTTGAACTCTAAGCGCCGTCTGAAACTACTACCAGTCGCCGTAGCCACGCGATTAGATGGTTTACGAGTCTTGATAAATCCAGGGAACAAACCAGAGGCAGGACTACCGTAGAACTGAAACTACGTTTTCGATCAGGAAGTGGACTTGCGAGAGTAGAAACGGATTCGTCGCGGCGATCATGAAGGCGATGAGCAGCATGCCGGCCGGCCCCCACACGAAAAGATTTGCCAACACTCCTTGCCGCGTTCCCACTGCGGGACTGCTAGTGGCCAACGCAATCAGCCGTCCCACGCGCGACTTGATTCCCTTGCTTTCTTCTTCATCACCCAAAAGGAAAACGCCTGCAGGCATTGTGGGCCGCGCGCCCAGCGGAATGATCCGCGCAATTTTGACGAGTGCCGAAGCAAGATCGAGTGCAACCGTGTTCCCTCGTCGCGCGGCGTTTTCGTCCGCCGCTTCCTCCGAAGCTTCCGACCATGATTTGTCGAGCAGCCGCCCACTCGGAATGATCAGCAGGGCATCGCGACAGGCTCGCAGCAGCCCGCGTTTGAGATTGTCGCGCGCGATCAGGTGGCCATTCTCGTGGGCGATTGCTGCCGAGATTTCTTCCGGAGTTAATATTTCCAAAACCTGCGTGGCGATAAAGAGTCGCGGCCGCAGGAACCCAACGATGCCGATCAGCGGGAACTGGTGAGCAATCCGGTAAGCCTCGATTTCGATCCCCTCAATTTCGATGCGCGTGCCTTGCTCCAGCCAGTCCCGAGTCAGGTTTGCGGTAGCGCGATGAGTCGCAATGCCGCGCACCAGCGAAACCGCCAACCCGGTGGCAGACAGTATCGCGAGCAGACCGAGTTTGAGGCTGACGCTTTCCGCGGAATGTCGCGGCTCGTAAGCCAGGTAGGCGGGTACCAGCAATAGCGTGACGAACAGCAGGGCCATCAGCGCCGGCAGAGTTCTCAACGAAAACAAAAGCCGGGCGCGCGTCTCCGCGGCCCAGTTATTCGTTCTATGTCCGAGAAATCTCCAGAGCGCAGCAATCACCAGCGAAGCAATGCTGTTGAAAGTCAGCAATGCGGCGAGCAACAATGCCAGGCCAAGGAGTTCGAACATTGGTTAACCCTACTTCAACTCTTTGCGTTTTTCTTTGATGAGGCGATCGAGTTCGTCGAGCAGCTCGCGATCTCTTTCGCTGACTGTGTCTACAATGCAGGCGAGCAAGGGCTGCACGTCCGTGCCCGGTCCGAGCAGTCCTTCAATAACGTCTTCGCGGATTCCCTGTTCAAATTCATCTGGTGAAACGGCCGGAGCATAAAGGAACGCGCGTCCATCTTTGCGCCGCGTGAGGATGTTCTTCTTGAACAAACGATCAAGCGTGGTCATCAGCGTGGTGTAGGCGATGTTTTCACCGAACGCCAGATACACGTCGCGGACGCTGACTTCATCCCGCTGCCAAATTTGATTCAGTACCTCGCGCTCTAATTTTCCCAAAGCCTCCGACGCCACTTCGCGCGGTTGCTTGAATCCCCATAACAGAAATCTCGATGTCTTCATAGGTGCGCATTGTTCAGCATTCAACGCGCGACTGTCAATTAGTCGAGCCGCTTCAGGGGCTGGTGGCCGAGTTGGGGCGTTCATTCAGAATTCGTAACGCAAACTGTTAGTTTGCGTCCGTTGGATGCCATTCAAACACGTGAGCAAACTGACAGTTGTGCGTTACCGGCACGCTCAAAAAAGAGTTGCGTTCGCCCTCGCGCGTTGAGAGTCTGGTGACGCAACCCGGTCGCTACGCTCCCGGTTCTGAATTAGTCGACCCACTTAAGGGCTTATAGCTAAAGGATTCAAAGAGCGTACAAACCAAAGTCTTTGTAACGCAAACTGTTAGTTTGCGTTCGTTGGATGGCATACAAGACGGACGCAAACTAACAGTTTGCGTTACGACTCGCGTCCGTTTCGCGTCTGAAAAGTTTCGCGGTATCATTCAAAGTTTGCGAAAGGCTTCAAAGTCTCCTCTATGGGCGCGCTCGCAAACCTGAAACATGCCTGAAGAAGCAATCGAAGTTCGTGGAGCCCGGGTCAATAACCTGAAGAACATCTCGTTCTCCATTCCCATTAATCACCTCACGGTGGTGACCGGAGTGAGCGGGTCGGGAAAGTCTTCCCTCGCTTTCGACACCATTTACGCGGAGGGACAGCGCCGTTACGTGGAGTCGCTGTCGGCGTATGCGCGGCAATTCCTCGAGCGGATGGACAAACCTGACGTCGATGAAGTGCGCGGCATTGCGCCGGCTATCGCAATCCGCCAGAAAAACTCCACGCGAAATCCCCGTTCAACTGTCGGCACGCAAACCGAGATCTTCGATTACCTGCGTCTGCTTTATGCGCGTGTCGGCATTACGTATTGCCGCGTTTGCGGCCGTGAGGTTTACAAAGACTCACCTGAATCCGTCGCAGACGAAATCCTGGCAACGCTGGCTGAAGGCACGCGCTTCTATGTCCTCTTCCCGGCCTCGGCGGGACTCACCACGACAGAGAGCAACGGCGAGAAGCCACGCGCCGGCCGTCGTAAAACCAAAGAGAAGACAGTCGCAAAAAGATCCACCGCCACGCCCGCTCAGGTTATCACTGCGCACGTGATGAGCTTGATGCAGCGCGGCTTTACGCGCCTGTATGCTGACGGGCAGATCATCGAGCTCAATTCACCTGACGATTACAAGCTCAAGTCGTTCGACGAAGTGTTTGTCGTCGTCGATCGGCTGTCAGCGCGCTCCGATATACGCCAGCGGCTCGTGGACTCGCTGGAGATTTGTTTTCAGGAGGGTCACAGCACCGCGCTGGTTGAAACAGCCGGACCCGATCCCACCCGCCTGAAGTTTTCCGACCGGTTCGAGTGTAAGTATGACGGCACGGTCTACGCGCAGCCTGAGCCGCGTCTGTTCAGTTTTAATAATCCTTACGGTGCTTGTCCGACTTGCCAGGGATTCGGCAATACGATTGGCCTCGATCTCGACCTCGTAATTCCGAATCCCGGACTCAGTCTCAAAGAAGGCGCCATCGAGCCCTGGACCAAACCGCAGCACGAGTGGGCCTTCGACGAACTCAAACAGTTTTGTAAGTCAGAAAAGATCTCGATGACCGTGCCGTTCGCTCAACTCTCAAGCGCCGAACAGCGCGCGATTATTGAAGGCAGAAAAGACTGGAGCGGCGTGCGCGGGTTTTTCGATTGGCTGGAAACGAAGAAGTACAAGCTGCACGTGCGCGTGTTTCTGTCGAAGTATCGCGGCTATACGTTGTGTCCCGATTGCGGCGGCGGCCGTTTGAGACAGGAGGCACGCGACGTGAAAGTTGGCGGCGCCACGTTGCCGGACGTCTGCTCACTGTCAATTAAAGACGCGGCCGTATTCTTTGACTCGTTGGTCTTGTCGACTGAACTGGGCGCTATCGCCGACCGCATCGTGTTTGATGTTCGCCGGCGCCGGCGCTTCATGGTGGAAGTCGGGCG
>JBKPNP010000985.1:0-7050 GCA_046732775.1 Acidobacteriota bacterium | reverse complement strand
GAAAAACCTGGACTAAGATTCTCAAAGGCGCCAACGCTTCCACCGGCTGCTCGATGATCTCGCTGGACAAGCAGAACCCGCAGACAATCTACGCCGGCATGTGGGACTTCCGTCGCAAGGGCTGGACGTCGCGATCCGGTGGCGAAGGACCGACCGCGTTCAGTGGCAGCGGTTTGTTCAAGAGCACGGACGGCGGGAAAACGTGGAGCGAGCTTGACGACAAAAGCGCAGCCGGGTTGCCCACCAAGCCCTGGGGCCGCATCGCTGTCGCGGTCGCGCCGTCCAAGCCGTCAACGATCTACGCAGTTATTGAAGCGGAGATCCCCAAGGACGGGTTGTATCGATCAGATGACAACGGTAAGACCTGGACGCAGCTCGATCGCAGTCAGAACATGATCTGGCGGCCGTTCTATTTTTCAAATTTGATTGTCGATCCCAAAGACGAAAACAAGTTGTACAAACCCGGCGGTTCGCTGGTCGCAAGCAATGACGGCGGTCGTAGTTTCAGCAATATCTCCGGTGGCGCGCATGGCGATTTTCACGACGTGTGGATTAACCCGGAGAACACCGATCAACTGATCATCGGCGACGACGGTGGCGTTTGGTATTCGTATGACGGCGGTAACCGCTATTGGAAGGCGAACAATCTGCCGGTGTCGCAGTTCTATCACGTGAGCGTCGACATGGACACGCCCTACCACGTTTACGGCGGGCTGCAGGACAACAGTTCGTGGATCGGCGACTCCGCCTACCCCGGTGGCATCACTAACGATCGTTGGGAAAACATTTACGGCGGCGACGGTTTCTGGGTGTTCGCTGACCCTTCCGACAACGATTACGTTTACGCCGAATCTCAGGGCGGTTACATCGGCCGCGTGAATCGCAAGACGCTCGAGGCGCGCGCAATTCAGCCGTTGCCGGGCTACAAAGAAGGCAAGCTGCGGTTCAACTGGAACACGCCGATCCACATCAGTCCCAACGAAAAAGGCACGATTTATCTCGGTTCGCAGTTTCTCTTCCGTTCACGCGATCACGGGCAAACGTGGGAGCGTATCTCGCCGGACCTGACGACTAACGATCCCGAAAAACAGAAGCAGGAACAGTCAGGCGGTATCACGGTCGACAACTCTTCAGCCGAGATGCACACGACGATATTTTCGATTAGTGAATCGCCCAGGAACGGCAAACTGATTTGGGTCGGAACAGACGACGGCAACATTCAGGTCACGCGCGACGGCGCAAAAACGTGGCAGAACGTGACCGCGAATCTCAAAGGAGCACCGAAAAACGCCTGGGTCACTTCGATTGACGCCAGCCATTTCGACGACGGCACCGCCTACGCAACTCTCGACGCTCATACGTTCGGCAACATGAGTCCATACGTTCTTAAGACTACGGACTTTGGACAAACGTGGACGCCGATCGTGACGCCGGCAACGAACGTGCGCGGCTACGCTCACGTCGTTAAAGAAGATTTGGTAAACCGTAACCTGTTGTTTGTCGGCACCGAGTTTGGCCTCTGGATTTCTTTCGACGGCGGTGGGCAATGGGCGCAATACAAGGGCGGCGACTTCCCTGACGTCGCCGTACGCGACCTCGCAATTCACCCGCGTGACAAGGATTTGGTCATCGCCACGCACGGGCGCGGCATCTGGATCGTCGACGACATTACGCCGCTGCGTGCGCTTACGCCCGAGACGTTAACGAAAGAAGCGGCGTTCATCGAAGCGCGCCCGACGGTTCAGCGTTTGGGTGCGAACGGTGGTTGGGTGAATGGCGACGCAGTTTTCGTCGGCGACAATCCGACTGACGAAGCGGTAATCACCTATTACCAACAGAAGCGCCACATCTTTGGCGATTTGCGTATCGAGATTCTCGATCCCAACGGAAAATTTGTGACTACGGTGCCGAGCAGTAAGCGTCGTGGTCTAAACCGCGCTACCTGGGACATGCGTTTGAAAGCACCACGCGTTCCGACGGCGGCGACCGCAGCCTTCGGAGCTTCAATCGGACCGCGCGTGCTACCAGGCACGTACACGGTGAAGATGACGAAGAACAAAAACGTCTACACCATGCCGTTGCAGGTTGTTTCGGATCCGCGCGCGACCTTCACGGCTGCCGATCGACAGGCGCAGTTTGAACTCGCGATGAAGCTTTACCGGCTGCTCGGCGATATGACGTTTGCGGTGGATAGGATTCAGGGCGTGCGTTTAGCTTTAGCGGCGCGGGCTGCACAACTTCCCGCGGGCGATCCGCTAATTGCGCGGCTGCAATCGGCTGCCGCGGAACTCGATGAACTGCGCAAGAAGATCGTCGCGACGAAAGAAGGCGGGGCCATCACCGGCGAGGAACGTCTGCGTGAAAACCTGGCGGATCTTTACGGCAACGTCGCTCGTTACGAAGGCCGGCCCGCGCAGACTCAGGTTGAACGTACCGACGCGATTGGCCGTGAACTCGCCGACGTAGTGACGGACTTTGACAGTTGGGTGGCCAAGAATTTAGCTGGCATCAATGCTTCGCTCACGGCCAAACAGCTCAAGCCGATTGAACCGATCAAGCGCGCCGATTGGGAGAAATAACCGAATGTCCGACAAGCTTTAGCTTGTCGCGTGTTTGAGCCGCGTCCCGGACGACAAACTGAAGTTTGTCGGACATCTGAGAACCGTAACTTTATGAATTTCGTCGCCAAACGTTTCCTGCTCTGTGCGATCTGCGCGCTGATCGTCGTTGCTACCAACGTCTATTCCCAAACACCATCACCGACACAAACAACACTGCCCTCCCAGCCCCAGGCGTCGCCGACGGCGGACCCGGCAGACCGGAACGAATCGGAGCGATCCGACAGATTCACCGGGGGCAAAATTGAGTATGCGGAGTTCGCACCAAATGAGCCGGACATTCGTCTGACTCTGAACGTTCCGTCGTTTCGACTAACACTTTGGCAAAACGGAAAAGAAGTTAAGAGCTATTACGTAGGTGTCGGCATGAAAGCTCATCCGATCTTCATCGGCGAGCGCGACGCAAACCAGATCATCTGGAATCCGGACTGGATACCGCCGCCGAGCGACTGGGTACGCGAGATGAGCGGTGTCTCGCCAGGCGAAGTAATCAAGGCCAGCGATCCGCGCAACCCGCTCGGCAAGGTGAAAATACCGCTTGGTGGAAGTTATCTGATTCACCAGGCGCACGGCCCGGGCGATCTCGGCAACCTCGTATCGCATGGTTGTGTCCGTGTCTTGCGCGCACAACTCTACGACCTCGCCGAAAAAATTATTGCCGCGCGCAATCTGCCGGTTTCGCGGAAACGGATCGAGGCGGCGAAGCGCAGCCTGAAAACTTTGTGGGTGCCGCTCGACAAGCCATTGGCTGTCGACATCAATTACGACACGCTGGTCGTAGAGAACGGCGAGTTACACATCTATCCCGATGTTTACGATCGCGCCACCAACCGCGTCGCCAAGCTCAGGGCGGAATTGAAAGCTTCAAACGTAGACGATTCAACAGTGAGCGACGCGGTGTTGCAGAGGTTGTTGCGTCGGGTTTCGCGGCGGACGCAATTCGTGGTTGCAACCAGCAGTATCGAACAGGGACGGGCGCTTCAGGATGGACGAGCGCTGCCTCTGATTCCTAAAAAAGCTAGAGGATGATTTTGAGGGGGATGGAAGAAATCATTTTCCATAGATCATTTCAAATTTCTCATTTGCCATTGGCGGAGTTTCGCGCCCGACGAATGTCCGACAAACTTTAGTTTGTCGTTCGAGTCAGGCTTGATCATCCCGACAAGCTAAAGCTTGTCGGACGTTCCCGCGATGACAAATGAGAAATTGAAATGACAAATGGAAAATGGCTTTCCAGCCTTGCCCCGCCATTCCCTCCTCACTCACCAACATATTCCCAGTGCCACGGTTCGTAGCAATAGGGCCGGAAGCCGAAGCGGTCGGCGTTCTTGACTAGCCATTGATAGACGGGTGTCTGAATTTGCAGCGTTCGGTTCGGGTCCTGCGTATCCACGGGCTCTCCACCTACATAAATATCGAGCGCTCGGCCCGTGAAATGTGGACTGTTGACCGCGAGTCCCGCACTGCCCGCATTCGGCGATTCGCGACGCAACTTCTCCTGATATTCACGCGAACGATAAGCGGAGATTATCTTGAGAAACTTCTCATCCGGAGCGAGACCAGTTTTCGTGTGCGCCAGGCCCAGCGACTTTTCTTTGATGGCGGCCGCCACCATTCGCTGATAAGCAGCGTACGTCCGACGCTCGACCTGTCGCAGTTCAGCGACGCGAGTGGGATCGTAGAAGTCCGAGATGGGGGCGGTGAGTAACTGGTCGGCTGGAGCGGGAGTACGATCTTTCAGTCGCGCAGCCTGCCACTCGGCAATCATCGCGTACAGCGTTCCGTCATCGAGCACGCCGCTGACTGGCCGTCCAGCTTTCTTCTGCCAGTGCGCCACCGCCGCAGCAAACTTACCCGTAGCGGGTTCATCATTCGTCTTGATCAGCTTTTTAATTAACGGCAGGTAGATATTCCAACCATGCTGGGCCTTGTTGCCGAACGTCCAATTCAGTTGGTAACGAAGCTGCGCGTTTTGGCGGGCGGCCTCGTCATCGTCGCGATTGCTCGCCGTTCGGGACGGCCCGCCGCCGATCGCGCAAGCAAGTAATACTAGCGCGACAGCGATCGCCAACAGGGCCAGGTAATACTTCGAACGATTCACTCTTACTTCTTGCGAGGCACCCTTAGGTTCAACTTGATCACCACCTGATCGCGAATCAAATCATCAGCCTTCCCGGCATAAACGATGCCGAAGTCTTTACGGTTGATCGCAAACTCTGCATCCACCCCGACGCTGTCAGCCGCAACTTTAATCGTCGCCGGGAAAGAGATCGACTTCTTAACGCCATGCAAGTCGAAGTTTCCAGTGACCGTGTAGTTGTCACCGCCTGCCGCATCAATCTTCGTGGAGCTGAAACTCGCTTTCGGAAATTTCGCGACGTCGAAGAAATCCGGCGTCTTTAAATGTGCCGTCAAGCCCGGATCGTCCACGTCCACCGACGCTGTTTCGATGTCGATCTTAACGCTGCTGTTGGCCACGTTCTCCGCCAGTCCGATAGAGCCGCTGAATTGTTTGAACGAGCCGTAGTGACTGCGGGTTACTTTCGAAGCGACAAACTCGACTTTTGAGTTTTCCGGGGTGATCGGAAGTGTTTCAGTGCTCGCCGGCTTGGGCGAGTTCGACTCTTGTGCCGCATTTCCGACCGTCGCAGCTGGTTTGTTAGAGGCAGGATTGGAGCAACCGATTGAGGCCGCGCAGACGGATACCGAAATTAGTAACAAAAGCTTTTGCATTGAGTTCACTCCTTAGATCACAAGTAAGACAGCCACCAGTCGCGGCGCCGCGCTTTGACGCCGGCAAACCATTTACACAACGGATAAAGCAACAGCACGCCAACAATCCAAACCAAATACACCACCCACAATCGGAAGCCCAAATTCGCCGGCGCGGGTGTGTTGAACTTATCGATCGGGCTGGCGAATTGGTAGCTCACCGGTTGGCCGGCGATAAATTCCAACCCAACCGCGAGCAGGTGTGCCGTGTACCATTGCAGAATATAAAAGAACAGAGGCACGCGGCCAAACGTGACGAACGCATTGCGGATCGCCGTCACGAAGCCGCCGCTCAAGTTAGCCGCTGAACGCCTTTCAAAGCATGCGAGGGCCAGAATCGCGGGCCCCAGGGTCATCAACAAAAATCCGAAGGATGGCGGATACTTCGTCGTGTTCACGAAAGAAAATAGTGTGAACAGCAGACTCTTCTGGGCGGACCACTTTTGTGGCTCGCCGTAGAAATCGATCGCGCGCAACAGGATGAAAAGCCCTGTAGCCGCAGCACCGATAATGAGTAATAGCCTGCGCCGAACGGCGAAGTCTTTCTGGTACAAAGCTCCGAACGCGTAACCTGCCGCCATCACGCCAACCCACGGTATCAGGGGATAGACAACGACGATGATCGGGCTGGGGAAACCAGCTATCGGAAACGCCGAAAACGCCTGGTGCAGAACCATCCAAAACTTGGAGGCGAACCCTGGTACCGCGCTGCCGGGTCCCCGCCAACCCGCTACTCTGAATCCATCCAGCAGGTTGTGAAGCGCGATCATCGCGATGCCAAACGCGCTAATTAGTTTTAACGGAAGATGTATGAGTGCGGCGAGCACGATCATGGAAACGCCTATCACCCAGATGACCTGCAGGAATCCAAGAAACCGATAATCGGCATTGAAGAAAATCCCGAAGCGAACAACCGTCAGCTCGAGAACAATCAACCAGAGTCCGCGCGAGAGTAGGAAGCGCGAAAGGTCAGCCTTGGATTTGCCGCGCGCGAACTGAAAATAAGCTCCGGTGCCGGCAAGAAAAACGAAAACAGGTGCGCAGTAGTGTGTGATCCAGCGCGTTAAGAACAGAAGCGGCGTTGTTTGGCTGAGGTCGGTGGGATCGAAGGTAAATGCACCGGAGTGGACGAAGTCGCGCGTATGATCCAGCATCATTATGACCATCACGATGCCGCGCAGCAGGTCGATCGCATCTACGCGTTTGCGAGTAGGGGGCGTTTCAGCCGCGTCAAGGCCGAGCGCGACGTGCGGCAAAGGGGATGAATACTCGGAGGGTAATGATGTTGACATGACGGCTAATCAGGACGACGGCACAAAAGTCGGGGACGCGCTGGGTTGAGCGATTTGAGACCCTAAGGGCCTAAGGCATTCGTCCTCTGCAGTGCCAGGCAGGCAAGATGCCTGCGCTCCCAGCTAATGCCGGGTTATTCCCTACCCGGCCTAAAAACTATTGATCACCCCGTGGGCCAGCGGCTATAGTAATCGCTAGCTGCGGTCGCAGCGTCGCTCACGCACTTCCCTTCCACCCTCGCCGCCCAAATCGGCGCCTTCCCCCGGAGAGATCAATGAACAACATAAAATGTATCGACTGTGGCCTGGTCAACTGGGCTTCCGAAATCGAATGTAAACGCTGCGGTAGTCTGCTTACGGTTCAGGAG
>JBKPNP010000984.1:0-8679 GCA_046732775.1 Acidobacteriota bacterium | reverse complement strand
GCCGGCGATACTGACTCGCATCAGGTTTTCAAAGTAACCAGGACGGGCGAGGTCAGCGTTTTTCTTGGCCGCGAGTTTGGAATCTCGAAGCCGGAAAGCATGACCTACGACGACAAGGGAAATCTCTACATCGCCGACAATGAGGACGACGTGCTTTACCTGCTCGATACGAATCGGCAGCTTCACCGCGCGATCGATCGTAAAGACGGCTTCTCACCCGAAAGCCTTTTCTTCTTCCGCGGGTCGCTCTACATCACCGACAGCAAAGCAGGAAAGCTGTATCTGCTGGCACCGAATGAAGAACTGAAGCCGATCGCAACGTTTGGCGGCCGACTAAAAAATATTCAGGGGGTCACGGTCGACGAGCTGGGTGACATTTACGTTTCCGTTCAGTCAGATCTCAAACGCAACGTCGGTTACATCATCAAGATCACGAAAGAAAAGTAAGCATTTTTTCCCGGGAACTCAAAACCTTCATGTCGAAACTTATCGAGCCAGGGCTTTTGCAGACATCATGTGAGCCGGCGATTCATTGCGCCGGACCGCGCATCGATTCTTTCCTCAAGACGACGTTTGTTCAGTTGTTTGAAGAGAAGGTCACGAGCCACGGCCATCGCCGCGCGGTTATCGCCGGAAACGAAACGCTGAGTTACGCAGAACTAAATGCTCGCGCAAATCAACTGGCGCGGCACCTGCGCACGATGGGCGCGACGCGCGAAACACTGGTTGGCATTTGCATCGACCGCTCGCTCGACATGGCTGTTGGCATCCTGGCAATACTGAAATCAGGTGCGGGGTATTTGCCGATTGATCCCGATTACCCGACAGAGCGTTTGCGCTGGATGTTGAAGGATTCCGGCGTTTCGTTGGTCGTAACTAATGAAGCACTCCAGCACACTCTCTCTTCAGGCAGCGCTCGCTTAATCGCAGTTGACGCCGAGCGATCCCTCGTCGATGCCTATGAGACAGCAAATCTAAAAGGCGGCCCGGCACCTGGCGATATCGCTTATGTGATCTATACCTCAGGCTCCACTGGTGAACCGAAGGGTGTGATGATTGAACACGCGAGTCTCGCGAACTATGTGCTGGCGCTCAACCATGAGCTCGGCATCGAGGCGAGCGACCGCTACCTGCATACTGCCTCGATCGCGTTCTCCTCTTCTCGCCGGCAATTGCTGCTGCCGCTCTCACAAGGTGCGACGGTAGTTATTGCCGGCTCCGATCAGCGAAAGGATCCAGTCGCGCTATTCGAAATGATCAAGCGCGAAAGCGTCACGGTCATGGACGCGGTCCCGTCATTCTGGCGCACGTGCACAGCTATGCTGCGGACGCTTCCGGAGCGAGAGCGTACTCAACTTCTCGACAATCAGCTCCGGCTGATGCTTTCGGCGAGCGAACCGCTGCTCTCGGATATTCCGCGAACGTGGTTGCACCAGTTCGGTCACAAAGCGCGCCACGTTCACATGTTTGGGCAGACGGAGACAGCCGGGATTGTTTGTCTACATAAGATTTCCGTCAATGACATCGCAACTGATAACGACATCGACGTCGTGCCGGTCGGCCGGCCAATCGCGAATACCGAGATCTACATTCTCGACGAACAACAACAACCGGTCGCGCCGGGAACCGTTGGTGAACTCTATATCGGCGGCGTTGGCGTTAGTCGCGGTTATTTACATCGACCCGATCTGACGGCCGCGAAGTTCATTGCGCATCCCTTTACGGACACGACCGGTGCGCGGCTCTATCGCAGTGGTGATTGGGCCAGGCTCAATGCTGCGGGCGAGATTGAGTGTGTCGGGCGCCAGGACAGTCAAATAAAGATACGCGGCTTCCGTGTCGAGTTAGGCGAAATTGAAGCGACACTCGCAGCTCATCCGGCAGTTGCAAACAACGTGGTCATCGCGAGTGATGACGGCGTTTCAGAAAAGCGCCTGGTCGCATATTTTGTGCAGGCCGATCCGGTAACGGGGGAAGATCTGCGGCGTTATTTGAGCGAACGACTACCTGATTACCTGGTGCCGGCGACGTTTGTCGAATTGCCGGCGATCCCATTAAACGCCAACGGCAAGATAAACCGCCTCGCGCTGCCTGAACCGCCTGCGGTCCGTCCCCAATTGGCCACGCCTTATCGTTTGCCGCAAACAGAAACCGAAAGGGCGCTCGCGAGAATTTGGAGCAACGCGTTGCGCGTGGATAACCCCGGTGTCGATGACGACTTCTTCCACCTCGGTGGTCATTCGTTGCTCGCTGTACAGGTCACTGCGCGAATCAACGAGCAACTTGAGGTGTCACTCGCGGTGCGCGACCTTTTCGACGGCCCAACGATTCGGCAACTGGCTGAGAAAATTGCGACGACGGGCGCACGCACGATGCCAACTATTCATCCGGTCGATCGCCGTCAGCTGATTCCACTTTCGTTTGCGCAGCAGCGGTTGTGGTTTCTGGATCAACTTGAACCCGGCAGTGCCCTCTACAACATCAGTCGCGCCTTCCGGCTGAACGGCCCGTTAGAGGTCGATCGATTGCAGCAAGCTTTCAACGCGATCGTGTCTCGCCATGAGGCGCTAAGGACAACCTTCGTCGAGACAGACGGGCGGCCGGTTCAGCTAGTCGTTCCTCACCTCGAGTTACCGTTGCAACGTCACGATCTGCGTTCCATCCACTCAGAGACACGATCCGAAGAACTTGAGCGTTTGCTCGCGCTCGAAGCTGAACGCCCGTTCGATTTGAGCGGCGGGCCCCTGCTTCGACTTACCGTGTTCCATACGGCTGATGAAGAAAATGTCTTGCTGCTTTCGATCCATCACGCGATTGCAGACGCATGGTCGGTAAATCTGTTTTTCCAGGAATTGGCGGCGTTCTATTTGGATAAGCCGGCTCAGCCATTGCCGATCCAGTACCTCGACTACGCGGCGTGGCAGCAGCACGCTGGTACGGACGCACAACTCGCTTTTTGGAAACACGAACTTGCGAGCGCGCCTTTCGTGTTAGACCTGCCGACGGACCGCCCGCGAACCCTCGCGACTACTTCTCGGGGTGCAAAACAATCGTTCAGCTTGAATAGCGACCTCAGCCGCTCGCTGCAGGCCGTAAGCCTTCAGGAAGGCGTAACTCTCTTCATGTTGCTGATGTCGGCCTGCCAGATCCTGCTGTCGCTTTACAGTGGCGCGGACGATTTGTTGGTCGGAACGCCTGTCGCCGGCCGCACCATGCCGGAGACCGATGGGCTGATTGGCTGCTTCATTAACACGCTGGTGGTCCGCGGCAATCTATCAGGAAACCCGACTCTGCGTGAGGTGATCAGGCGCACCCGCGAGACAGCGTTGCGAGTTTATTCGCAACAGGAATTGCCGTTTGAAAAACTTGTGGAAGAACTACGGCCGGAGCGGTCGTTAAGTCGCTCGCCAATTTTTCAGGTGATGTTTGTTCTGCAGGACGAAACCAAACCTGAATTGAGCTTACCGGGAATAGTCGTGACCCCCGTGGTCGCGGAGACGGCCACAGCAAAATTCGATCTGACGTTCGGAGCGACGGAAACGCCCGCCGGTTTGAACCTATGGCTTTCCTACAACACGGACTTGTTCGAAGCCCAAAGCATCACGGCAATGCTGAACGACTTCAAGCTGCTGCTGGAAGCGATGGTCGACGATCGTCAGCAACATCTTTCTGATCTGGTACTCAGTTGGGAACCAAAACCCCACGGAGGCCTAACCGAAGCTTCGAAGGACGCGCAGCTGCCGGAGAAGTTTATCGCGCCGCGCACGCCGGTAGAGGAACGACTCGCCAGCATTTGGTGTGAGGTGTTGCGCCTCGATCAAGTGAGCGTAAACGACAATTTCTTCCAACTCGGCGGCCATTCGCTGTTAGCCGCACAGGTCATCGCCCGAACACGCACCTCGTTCTCCAGTGAGCTAACGCTGCGCCGGCTCTTCGAAACGCCGACTATTGCGGGCCTCGCTGCAGCTATTTACGAAATGCAGACTGCGGAGACGGAAGATCACGAACTCGCAGCCATGCTGGCTGAATTGGAGCACTTGTCGGATGAAGAAGCGCAACAGCGCGTTGCGAATGCGCTCTGAAAGTTAACTATCTTAACGGCCCCCAGGAACGATGGAGAATCAAAACAAAGCTTACGAGTTAACGCCGACGCAGCAAGCCATGTTGCTGTATTCGCTGTACGCGCCGAAGTCGGACGCATACTTCGAGCAGGTTTGCTACTCATTCCAGGGCACACTCGATCGTCGTGCGTTCGCGAGGGCCTGGCAGCAAGTCGTCGACCGTCACGAGATTTTGCGCACCGGATTTGTAGCCGGCGAGTCTGAGCGCCTGACGCAAACCGTCTTCGCCTCGGCAGTTTTGTCTTTTCAGTATCTCGATTGGCGCGACCACGCCGCGCCGCAACAGCAAGCGTTGCTGGATCAGTTTCTCGAGGATGACGCGGAGCAGGGTTTCGATCTGGCAAACGCGCCGCTCATCCGCGTTGCCTTGCTGCAGCTTAGTGAACGCGATTACCGGATCGTTATTAGTAACCATCACATTGTTCTGGATGGCTGGTCGATGTCGGTCGTGCGTAACGAAGTGTCGCATTTGTATCGGCACCATGCGTTCGGCGCGTCGGTCGCGCTGGCGCCCGCACCCCGATTCGATACCTACGTTGAATGGCTGCGAAGTCTTGACCTGGTTGACGCCGAGAATTTCTGGCGTGCCGAGTTGAAGGATTTTTCAGCGGCGAACCAGCTTCCCATCGACAAAGGCGCGGGCAAACTGTTGAGCGCGGTTGACCGTTTCAGCCAACATCAAATTTCGCTTTCCACGGAGCTTTCGCAGCAGATTCGTTCCTACGCGCGACGGCATCATTTCACGCTGAGCACGGTTTTGCAGGGAGCGTGGGCGACAGTCTTAAGCCGGTACTGCGCTACGAACGATGTGGTGTTCGGCATCACCGTTGCGGGACGGCCTTATGAGCTGCCGGAGATTGAGACGCTCGTTGGCTTGTTAATCAATACGTTGCCTCTCAGGCTTAAAACCGAGGAAGGCGACACGTGTAGCTCGTTTCTGCAGAGAGTCCAAAGCAAAGTCGGGTCAGTGCTCGACCACGAGCACACCGCTCTCGCACAAATTAAGGAATGGTGTGATGCGCCGCGCAATCAGCCGCTCTTCGAAACGCTCTTGGTCTTTGAGAATTTTGCGGGCAACGGTTCGCTGTTCGATCTGGAAGGCACGATTCAACTGACAAAGTCCCGGCTCTCGCGAACAAACTACCCGCTCACGCTGGTGGTTGAACCCGGTGAACAAATTCAGCTACAGGCCGTGGTTCATGCGGGACGTTTCGATGCGGATGCAGTCGAACGAATGCTTGCCCATCTCGCACACGTGCTCGAGCAGATGACCGCGGATACCGACCTGCCACTCGCGAGTTTGCAATTACTGACGGTTGCAGAATCGCAAATGCTGGTTGACTGGAATAAGCCTTACACGGAGGTAATTGACCAACCAATCAATCGTCTGTTCGAAAGACAAGTTGCCGAGACACCCGACGCAATCGCCGTCGAACACTATGGACGCCGCCTGACATACGCCCAACTGAACGCACGTGCGAACCAGTTAGCGCGGCATTTAAAGACACTCGGCGTTGGACCCGAAAGCCTGGTAGGCATTTGCGTGGAACGTTCAATCGAAATGCTGGTAGGGCTGTTGGCGACCTTAAAAGCAGGCGGCGCATACCTGCCGCTTGATCCGACGTATCCCGAGGCGCGACTTGAATTCATGTTGCTCGATAGCGATGCGAAGGTAGTAATAACTCAGGAGCGGTTGCTCGAAGCCCTGCCAAACTACGACGGCGCAACGGTTTGTTTTGAACGTGATAGCTCGCTCATTGAAAGTTGCAGCACCGAAAATCTGACCCGGTCGGCGGCCGCTGAAAATCTCGCCTACATCATTTACACCTCCGGCTCGACCGGTCGTCCCAAAGGAACCCTGATTGAGCATCGCTCGCTCGTCAGTTTTGTACAGGCCGCTGTTGAGGAATATGGATTCTCATTAACAGACCGGGTTCTGCAATTCGCTTCGCTTAACTTTGACACCAGCGCCGAAGAGATTTTTCCCGCACTGCTAACTGGAGCGACGATCGTTTTGCGAACTGACTCAATGATCAGCTCCGCGCGGGATTTCTTGCGGACCTGCGACGAGATGGAAATCTCCGTCCTCGACTTGCCGACAGCTTACTGGCATGAGCTAACTTCCGAACTCGCAACCGACAATCTGCATCTCCCGGAACATCTGCGACTGGTAATAATTGGCGGTGAAAAAGCGCTGCCCGAACGGCTCGCCGCCTGGCGTCAACGCGCCAGCGGTGAAGTGAGACTGCTGAACACTTACGGTCCGACTGAAACAACAATCGTCGCCACCACCAGTGATATCGCCAACACGCGAATCGAGGCGAACTGCGAAGTTCCAATCGGCCGTCCGCTGCGAAACACTGTCGCTTACGTGCTCGATTCCGCATTGCGTCCCGTGCCCATCGGTGTGCCGGGTGAGCTTTACATTGGCGGTGCCGGTGTGGCCCGTGGTTATCTCAATCGTGCAGAACTAACAGCCGAGAAGTTCGTTCCCAATCCTCTTGCTGATTCACGCGCCGCTCGCTTGTACAGAACCGGTGATCGCGTTCGTTATCAGCCTGATGGTGCGCTCGAGTTTCTGGGGCGGATCGATAATCAGGTGAAGATACGCGGTTTCCGTATCGAGGTCGGCGAGATTGAGCACGCAATCCGCAGTCATGAACTCGTCTCGGACGCCATTGTCATGGTCTGTGAAGACGAAGCCAACGACAAAAGGCTGGTCGCTTACGTTGTAACGTCGTCCGCTATCACGCCCACCACGACGGAGTTGCGAGATTATCTGAGCCCGAAGTTGCCCGCCTACATGCTGCCCACGGCGTTCATGGTGCTGGAGAGTTTTCCGTTATTACCCAACGGAAAAATTGATCGGCAAGCGTTACCGCGCCCGGAGCAAAACCGGCCGTCGCTCGAGGTTGGGTTTCAGGCGCCGCGCAGTCCCCTCGAGGAATCGATCGCGAAAATCTGGTGTGACGTCTTGAAACTCGAGCGCGTTGGTATCCAGGACAATTTCTTTGAACTCGGTGGCCACTCGCTGCTCGGCGCCAAAGTTGTTTCCAACTTGCGTCGCACTCTTAACTGCCAATTAAACCTGATAGACGTGTTCCAGTCACCGACGGTGGAGCGCCTGGCTGCCCTCATCTATCAACGCCAGACCGAAAGCGAAGCTGAAGAGGAATTGAGCGTGCTGCTCGCGGAACTGGAAGCACTGTCGGATACAGAAGCGCAGCAGCGTTTGGAACAGTTGTTGGTAAGCGGTGGGTCATTGGCACACGCGCTGAAGCTCGCGCTGGCAACGGGAACTTGTGCGGCATTGGAAATATTGTCTTACACACTCTAAGAGATCGAGGTACGAACAACGCGTGTCAACCAGTGTCTTGAGCATCAGGGAACAACTTGCGGGCTTATCGCCGGCGAAGCGGGCGCTTGTTGAATTAACGCTAATGAAAAAGAAGGCGGCGGCCGCTCAGCCGACGCAAGCAATCGCGCGGCGACCGGCTGGTTCAATAATTCCGCTTTCGTTTTATCAGCAGGGGCTGTGGGTGCTCAGTCAGCTGCTGCCCGACACTTCGCTTTACCATGTGCCAAAGGGACTGAGACTGACCGGTTCCCTCGATATTCCCGCACTGAGAAAAGCTCTGAATCATCTGGTGATGCGACACGAAGCGTTGCGAACCAGCTTCGCGATAACTGATGGAGTGCCGTCGCAGGTGGTTGCGGAAACAGTTACGCTTGATCTGCCGGTTGTTGACTTGTCGCACATTGAAGCAGCTGAGCGCGAAGCCGAAGCACACCGCCAGTTGGCCGCCAACGCGCGTCGGCCGTTCGACCTCGCTAACGGTCCTTTGATCAGGGCGACTCTCTACCGGCTGCAAGACGCTGAACACATCCTGCTGGTAACACTGCACCACATCGTCACTGACGGCTGGTCGATGGGGATTTTTGAACGTGAGTTGAGCGCGCTTTATGAGGCGTTCATAAAGGACGAACCATCACCGCTGCCAGAATTGACCGTTCAATATCCCGACTACGCGCTCTGGCATCGTGAGTGGTTTCAAAAAGAAGCTTACGAGACACAGCTTGCCTATTGGAAAAACGTATTCAAGACCGAGCCGCCTGCACTTGAACTACCTGCCGATCACCCGCGGCCGGCGATCCAGGCCCACTCGGTATTTCGCGGCGTAAAGCGAAGGCTTACGTTGTCACGCGAACTCACTCGAAAACTGAAGGGGTTGTGCCAAAAAGAAGAGGCAACGCTCTTCATGTTATTGCTGGCGGCTTATCAAACGCTGCTGCACCGCTATACCGGCGAGGACGACATCGTGGTCGGCTCGCCAATCGCGGGCCGTTGTCTCGCCGAAACCGAGCAGTTGATCGGGTTATTCATAAATGCGTTGGCGTTACGTGTCGACCTCGCCGGTGATCCATCCTACAGCGAATTGATTCGGCGCGTTAAAGAGGTGGCGCTGGGCGCATACGCGCATCAGGACTTGCCGTTTGAGATGCTCGTCAAAGAGGTGCGGCCCGGCCGTTCGCTCGCTCATAACCCGCTGTTCCAGGT
>JBKPNP010000983.1:0-4646 GCA_046732775.1 Acidobacteriota bacterium | reverse complement strand
GCCCCTCGGCTTCACTCAATTCGCCATAGAGATAGTCAATTAATGCCTGTTGTTGTGCACAACTGTGAATGTCTTGTTCCATCTTAATCTCCGAACGTTATACCGAACGGTCATCGAATCTTTGCAGCCGCATCTGCAGTTGCTTCAATGCGGTATAGAGCCGGCTTTTCACCGTGCTCAATGGTAAATCGAGCGCCTCCGAAATCTCCTTGAACGTCAGCTCTTCGAATTCTTTCATTACCACCACCTGCCTTAGCTCGAGCGGCAGGTTGTTGACTGCCATTCGTACTGCGGCCGTCGTCTGCCGGCCTTCTGCGTGACGAGCCGGCGAATAACTCAGCGGAGCAGCGAAGCTGGCGGCATTCTTCTCCTCTTCAGTCTCAATGGCGCTTTCCTTTCGCACTTTCGCGCGCCGTTGTCGCGTCAGGCATTGATTGACTGCAATGCGATGTAGCCACGACGAAACCTTGGCTTCACCACGGAACGCTCGCAAGTTCCGAAAAGCGGCCAGGAAGGTTTCCTGTGTCGCGTCGCGCGCGTCTTCTTCGCGACCAAGCATGCCAAAAGAAAGCGCGAAGATGCGTCGCTCCCAGCGGTGGACAATCTCGCCGAAAGCGTCTGCGTCGCCAGTCAAGGCCCGTTGCACGATCTGTTCGTCGCTCGTGACCGTTTCCATCTGTTATCTGCAACTGCGACCGCCAGCGCTGCTGCCCGCCGCTCATGTGATTCGGCCCCAGCACTTTAGATGTCCTGGGAGTCATTTCAGTCTATTAAAATGGGATGCCGCTCCAATACTGACTGACCCGCCGCCCACGTGCAAACTTCGTTTAACAAACGCGTTGACACAGTTAAACTTACTCGGACATAATGACGACTGGCCATTTCGGCCATTCTTCTCGGGCCTTTCCGAAAATCACTTCTCGAACTGAACCGCTACAACTCGCCACGAATGCTGGAAAAAATTGGGCGAATTCGCCTGCTCTACATAGTGCTCGCCGTCCTACTCGTGGTCGGCCTCTTGCCGCTGGCTTTCGCAGGCACCCTACTGTCTGGCCGCAGCGCTGATGAATTGCGCTCAGTCGAAGGGCGTTATCAGGCGCAGCTGGTACAGGACAAAGCTCGCCAGATAGAACTTTACGGCCAACGATACCGCGACGTGGTGACCGGACTTGCGCGCGCCTTTGAAATATCCGGCGGTATTGAAGCACTTAACGACGCCGGTTACGACTCACGTCTGCAGAAAACGCTCGAAGAAGATCCGAACTTAATCGCGCTGGCGATTTGGCCAGTCAATGGTGAACTTCATCGCGCTTTCCAGCCGGATTATATTCAACGCGCCGAAGTGGACCAACGCGTCAGCGAGGTGCTGGCGAAGATGAGCGGCCGCGGCATGGTCGTCAGTCGTCCGCAAATTATCCGCTCGGGTCAGGAAATGGCCATGACAGTAGCGGCGCCGGTAATGGGCGGCGCAAGCGGACGCGAGGTGTTGGCCGCAGTTGTAGCCATCGTTTCTTTTCAGGAAGTATTTAAGGCGGTACATCAGTCAACGTCCAAGAGTGAGCGCGAGTTACTTGATGCCGGGCTGCCGGTGGTTTTTGTAGTCGATCAAAACGGTCGCGCGGTCGCGCATCCGGAAGCGAGCGTTGCGTTTTCTGAAAAGCCCATGACCGATCTCAAGGTCGTGCGCGACTGGCAGGAGTCTGGCGCGCAGGTTCAATCGGCGCTCGAGCCGTTTACTCTTGTCCGCGACGAGCGGAACGTCAACATGCTTGGTTCATATGCGACGGCGGAACTCGACAAGAATTCACGTTTAGGCGTGATAGCAATCCAGGACGAGTCCGCGGCGCTGGCTTCGGTTAGCGATATGCGTCGTCAGACGCTTTGGATAAGTTTGGTTGCGGCGATGTTGACACTGCTGATCGGTTTCTTTTTCGCAAAGAAATTGACGCAGCCCGTCCAGGAACTTGCCGTGGGCGCACACCGCATTGCTTCGGGTGACTTCTCGCAACGCATTGACGTCCGCAGTCGGACGGAGCTTGGTCATCTCGGCGATTCGTTTAACTTGATGACCGACCAGCTCGAAACTTACATCAACGATCTGCAGCAATCCGCTGCTGAGAATCGCGAGCTGTTTCTGGGGACGGTGAAAGGACTGGCAGCTGCCATTGACGGAAAGGACCCGTACACCCGTGGGCACTCCGAAAGAGTCTCGCGCATGTCGGTGGCGATCGCACAGCGGTTGGGCCTGGCGGAGGATGAATGCGAAAAGATTCGCATCAGTGCGTTGTTGCACGACGTTGGCAAGATCGCAATTGACGACAACATTCTCAAAAAACCGGCCGCCCTTACCGATGACGAATACACGATCATGAAGCAGCATCCGCAGAAGGGCTATAAGATAATGTCGCAGATTCGCGCGATGAAGGAGTTTCTGCCGGGCATGTACATGCACCATGAGATGGTCAACGGTCAGGGTTATCCGCAGGGTCTTAAGGGTGACGAAATTCCCTTGATGGCGAAAATCGTTGCGGTCGCTGACACTTTTGATGCGATGACGACGGATCGCCCATACCAGCAGGCAATGAAGTTTGAAGACGCGATTGCGCGGATTGAAGCTTTCGTTGATACCCGTTACGACGCGGGGGTGGTATCAGCTTTCGTGGCGGCGTGCGAGGAAGGTCAAATTCGTCCGGGGTCAGTGAAACTCAAGAGCAGAGTGGCGCCCGATCCGAACGCCACTAAATCAATTTCCGATCGCGAAGCGGTCCCCGTTTCATAGTTGTAACGCAAACTGTTAGTTTGCCGGCGGGTTCATAAGCCTCAACCAGCGCAAA
Organism: Acidobacteriota bacterium; assembly: GCA_046732775.1. Taxonomy (GTDB): domain Bacteria; phylum Acidobacteriota; class Blastocatellia; order Pyrinomonadales; family Pyrinomonadaceae; genus PSRF01. The sequence continues at coordinate 1,812 of JBKPNP010000983.1, read as the reverse complement.
CTAACAGTTTGCGTTACAGACATCGCAAACTAACAGTTTGCGTTACAGATACTACCTGCAGCCGCGGCCTTTTTGTGAGGACGCGGCTGTTGCGCATATAATCGGCAATTCATTTATAAGTAGTAATTCAGGCTGAACCAAACCTATGGGGCTTTTTTGGAAACGCAAGGGCGGCGATCAATTCGTTTCGCTGAAACTTAATGAGCCGTCGCCAACGACGGATCGCGCTGCAGAACCGTCGCCACCGGTTGCGGTTCCACTTCAGCGCCCGGCGCCGGAGGTGCAAAAACCGACCGATGCCCCGGTAAATCAGCCGGCGCTCGAGCCAGTCGCCACCGGTTCTGCGCCCACGCCAACACCGGTAGAAGTAGTTGCGCGACCAGCGAAGCCAACGGTTGCAGAAGAACCGAAAAAGCCCGCCCCAGTCCAGCCGTACGTGCCGTCGCGTTCGCCTTTCGCCACCTCAGTCCTTGGCCTGAATCTCTCGATGGAAGAGCTTCAGGCGCAGGAAGCAGCGCTTGAACAAGAGTTTTCCGCGCGCTTCCGGCGGGCGGTTTCGGCGACGCGAGAGTCTCTGTCGGAACGTCTTGATACCGTTTTCCAGGGCGCCAAACAGATCGACGAGAATCTGCTTGATGAGCTGGAAGAGGCCTTGATAGGCGCCGACATTGGCGTCGCCACAACTCAACACATTTTGGAAACGGTACGACGAGGCGTCGCGCGAAAACAGATTAACGATCTCGAAGCGTTGAAGCGTGCGATCAAAGATGAGCTGCTGAAAATTCTCCGACAGTCAGAGAGCCAGGGCGTCGCCTCTGAAACAAGCGTGCCCGCCGACGTCGCGCCTTATGTGATGATGGTGGTGGGCGTGAATGGCGTCGGAAAAACCACTACGATTGGCAAGTTGGCGCAGCGCATCAAAGCCGAGGGCAACGACGTTTTGATTTGCGCCGCCGATACGTTTCGCGCGGCCGCTTCGGATCAGTTGGCCATTTGGGCAGAGCGCACCGGCGTCCCGTTAATTCAGCAGAAGCAGGGAACCGACCCGGCGGCCGTATTGTTCGACGCCTTGAAGGCTTCCAAGGCGCGCTCCTCGGATGTGTTGATTGTTGACACTGCCGGACGTCTACACAACAAATCGAACTTGATGGCCGAACTTGAGAAAATGAAACGGGTCGCCGCCCGCGAAGTCGAGGGCGCCCCACACGAAACGTTGCTGGTAGTCGATGCCGTCACCGGACAAAATGGTCTCGAACAGGCGCGTCAATTTTTAAAAGTGGCGGGCGTTACCGGTATCGTGTTGACGAAGCTGGACGGCACCGCAAAGGGCGGCATCGCCGTCGCTATTTCCAATGAGCTGGGTCTACCCATTCGTTATGTAGGCATCGGCGAGAAGGTTGACGATCTGGTTGTTTTCGACCCGGAACTGTATGTCGACGGCCTGTTTGCCTGAAGAGTCTTGAGCGCTAACCCTTCCATCTTGATCGATCAAAAGTCAGTCGAGCTTGACGCTGTCATGATGCGTCGCGCCCTTGAACTCGCGAATCGTGGGCAGGCCCAGGTCAGCCCCGGCCCGCTTGTTGGGTGCGTCATCGCAACAGCTGTGGGCGAAGTTGTGGGCGAAGGGTTTTATTTGTTCGACGAGGTAAAGCATGCGGAGACGTATGCGCTCGAGCAGGCGGGAGCACGAGCGAAGGGAGCGACGGCATACGTTTCACTCGAGCCGCACGCGCATCACGGCCGCACGCCGCCGTGCACCGATGCCTTGATCAGAGCCGGCATCGCGCGCGTGGTGGCGCCGACCGAGGATCC
>JBKPNP010000982.1:0-3823 GCA_046732775.1 Acidobacteriota bacterium | reverse complement strand
TTCGGCCCGGTCGCGATGCTGTTTCGGGTAACTAACATTGATGAAGCCATTGAGCTGGCAAACGCTACAAGTTTCGGCCTGGGCGCCGCGGCCTGGACGAACGATGCCGGCGAACAGGATCGTTTCGTCGCAGACCTCGAGGCCGGCTGCGTCTTCATCAACGGCATGGTCGCGTCCGATCCACGGCTTCCCTTTGGTGGTATCAAAAATTCGGGCTACGGGCGCGAATTGGGCGAGTTTGGCATACGCGAATTCGTTAACATCAAAACCGTTTGGGTCAAATGATCACGGATCATCGGTTGCGGTCCATAATTTTCATAACATTAAAAATCAACGGTCTGCTAGACTCGCCAATGCAGAAACTGGAGGATCAATGGCAATTTACGCGTTTTGGAATAATAAGGGCGGTGTTGGGAAAAGTTATCTTACGTTCCAGATCGCGACCGAGTATGCAAGAATTCATCAACAAAAAAAGGTTTTGGTAGTTGACCTGTGTCCGCAAGCCAACGCTTCTGGAATGTTGCTTGGGGGGATGGAGCGGGGCGAAAGCGCGCTGGATATGTTAAGCCGGCAAACGCCGAGGCAAACAATATCTGGTTATGTAGCCGATCGAATAACAAGCCCATATATTAACCCCCGAACCGGTGAGCGATATCTAATAAACGTATCAGCACAGAATCCTTCTTCCCCCAGCAATTTATACTTAGTAGCCGGGGATGAACAGCTCGAAATACAAGCCTCACGCGTCCGTGGGGCGACGCTGACCGGACCGGGTGACGCATGGAGAATAGTGCATACATGGATTAGCGATCTAATAGAAGACATTCAGCATTCATGGAATCAGGAGAACACCACAGTTTTCATCGACTGCAATCCTAGTTTTTCAATTTATACGGAACTCGCTATATCCGCGTCCGACAGATTAATGATTCCCTTTTCTGCCGATGGCTCATCGAAGCGGTCAGTTCGGGCTGTGCTAAGCCTTCTTTATGGTGTCACTCGGATTCCAGGCAGCTTGCAATCGGAATTCTTTCTCGAGTCACAACGATTTCGGCTTCCCATCCCAAAGATTTATTGCTACATCGGAAACCGCATGACTCAGTACATCCGGTCGGCAAAAGCCTTCAGAACCGTGGTTAGCGAAATTGGAAATGAGATTTGGTCTGTTTGGAAAACCGATCCTAATGTTTTTTATATCCATCCCGCAGGTTCGCCAAGTCCCGCAGGACGCTCGGGCTTTGCAAAAATGTTTCAATTTGAAATCGTCGATGCGAACACCGCCTCCGTCGTATCAAGTTCTTTGGGCATACCAATAAATCGTTTGACCGCAGGCTTATTTGAAGTCGCCGGAAGAAGAGTGATGGTCAACCAGTCTCAACTTGAAAAACAACAGCCAAACATTGAGGAATTGGTTGAGGCGATTGAATAGCAAAGTTCCTTAACCCTAGCCGCCTAAATCGGTTTACAAGTTCCCGCCGCCTTAGGTATAAATGAGCAGCCGCGCCAAAAACGGCGGCATCCCCAACATCCCCCAAAACTATTACCCGCACAGTTCCGAACTGTGTCTTGTCTCGCTCCGTTGAACCTCTCTCCAGATTCTGAACAAACTTGGGAAGGACCCCTATGCGCAAACAATCCCTGAGCACCGAATCTCTGAATACCAAACTGCTGCTAAAAGCCCTGGTCGCCTTCAAGAAGGGTGACTTCTCCGTTCGCTTACCCGGCGAATGGACAGGCGAAGCGGGAAAGATCGCTGACACGCTCAACGACATCATTGAACTTAGCGACAAGACCACAAAGGAAGTGGAGCGTGTTAGCCGTGTGGTCGGCAGAGAAGGAAAAATTAGCCATCGTGCCTCCGTTCCCGCAGCCAGCGGTTCGTGGTTGCGGCTGGTCGATTCCACCAACCTGATGATCGACGACATGGCGCGTCCGACCAGTGAAATGGCGCGCGTGATTGGCGCGGTCGCTAACGGCGATCTGTCGGAACGAATGGCGTTGCAGGTTGATGAGCGACCGCTGAAGGGCGAGTTTCTGCGCACCGTAAAAATCGTGAACTCGATGGTGGATCAGCTCAGCTCGTTCGCGTCGGAAGTGACGCGCGTGGCGCGCGAAGTCGGAACTGAAGGAAAGCTTGGCGGTGAAGCGCGCGTGAAGGGCGTTGCCGGGACGTGGAAAGATTTGACCGACAGCGTGAACTCGATGGCCAGCAACCTGACCAGTCAGGTGCGCAATATCGCCGAGGTAACCACGGCCGTGGCCAACGGCGACCTTTCCAAAAAAATTACAGTCGACGTCAAAGGCGAGATTCTCGAACTCAAGAACACCATCAACACCATGGTGGATCAGTTGAACTCGTTCGCGTCGGAAGTTACGCGCGTAGCGCGTGAAGTAGGTACTGAAGGAAAGCTCGGCGGTCAGGCCGATGTGCGCGGTGTGGCCGGCACGTGGAAAGATCTGACTGACAACGTGAACTCGATGGCCAGCAACCTTACCGGCCAGGTACGCAACATCGCTGACGTCACCACGGCGGTGGCAAACGGCGACCTCTCCAAGAAGATCACGGTAGATGTCAAAGGTGAGATTCTCGAACTCAAGAACACCATCAACACGATGGTGGATCAGTTGAACTCGTTCGCGTCGGAAGTTACGCGCGTGGCTCGTGAAGTAGGAACCGAAGGAAAACTCGGCGGCCAGGCGCAGGTGATAGGCGTCGCCGGCACATGGAAAGACCTTACCGATAATGTGAACTTCATGGCCGGCAATCTAACCGGTCAGGTGCGCAACATCGCTGAAGTTACTACGGCCGTGGCCAATGGCGACCTCTCCAAGAAAATCACCGTCGACGTTAAGGGCGAAATTCTTGAACTAAAAGACACCATCAACACGATGGTGGATCAGCTCAACGGCTTCGCCTCGGAAGTTACGCGTGTGGCGCGCGAAGTAGGGTCGGAAGGAAAACTCGGCGGCCAGGCTGACGTGAAGGGCGTCGCCGGTACCTGGAAGGATTTGACTGACAGCGTAAATCTAATGGCCGGCAACCTCACCGGTCAGGTGCGTAACATCGCCGAAGTTACAACGGCAGTCGCTAATGGCGACCTGTCGAAGAAGATCACGGTAGACGTCAGGGGAGAAATTCTCGAGCTGAAGAACACCATCAATACGATGGTGGATCAACTCAACGGCTTTGCGTCGGAAGTTACGCGTGTGGCCCGCGAAGTAGGAACAGAAGGTGAACTCGGCGGACAGGCAGATGTGCGCGGTGTTGCGGGTACCTGGAAAGACTTGACCGACAGCGTGAACTCGATGGCCGGCAACCTGACTGGCCAGGTGCGCAACATCGCTGAAGTTACAACGGCCGTCGCGAACGGCGACCTCTCCAAGAAAATCACGGTAGACGTTAAGGGTGAGATTCTCGAGCTCAAGAACACTATCAACACGATGGTCGATCAGCTCAGCTCGTTCGCGTCGGAAGTGACGCGCGTGGCGCGTGAAGTGGGTACGGAAGGACGCCTTGGCGGGCAGGCACAGGTAATCGGCGTGGCCGGCACCTGGAAAGACCTGACTGACAATGTGAACTTCATGGCCGGCAATCTTACCGGTCAGGTACGCAACATTGCCGACGTGACCACGGCCGTGGCCAACGGCGACCTCTCCAAGAAAATCACGGTCGACGTTAAGGGTGAGATTCTCGAACTCAAGAACACCATCAACACCATGGTGGATCAGTTGAACTCGTTCGCGTCGGAAGTTACGCGCGTAGCGCGTGAAGTAGGTACTGAAGGAAAGCTCGGCGGTCAGGCCGATGTGCGCGGTGTGGCCG
>JBKPNP010000981.1:0-1865 GCA_046732775.1 Acidobacteriota bacterium | reverse complement strand
TGCGAAAGATTTCCGACTCGTGGCTCGACGACGAAGCTGAAGTGTCGGAAGTGCGCAGTTGGTTGTCATCCGTCGCCCGGCTTGCGCATCAAACTGCTCCCGCTGTCACGGAGGATGTGAACAAGCCGCCTCAATTCGCCACCGCGCTCAGCCTGGCCGTTTATGGCGAAAGCCGCGCCGGCACCTTATTGAACAGCGCTGACGTTGACTACTTCCTCGCGGTGCGCGACGCCGCCGACATCCCCCGGCAGAATCGCGCCGATGTCGCGATGCTGATTCGTGACGGCTACCTGCCGGTGTTACCCGACAACACGCTGCGCCCGAACGACGACATTTCGCGTGGCCGCGCGCTTCGGGCTATCGCTCGTCTGCTCGAGGGGCGATCGTTATTGCAACTTCAGAAAGGCAACGCGCGCCCAACGGCTGACGACAACCTCGTGCTTCGTAGTACCAAAGGCAAAGATCAACTGGTGAAGGTCAGCAGCGAGGCGTACCTGTTCCGGCAAATTGGCGAGACAGTTTATCCCGTGCGCTCGATCGCATTGGTGGGCGGTGAACCGGTAGTTTTTCATGTGAATGCGTCCGGCGAAGTTGATTACCTCGAGGTGAGACCGGCGCCAAACGGAGCAGCGGCCGATCGCTTTTCGCCCTTCAGCAACTGGACTACGCAGCTGTCACCCGGTCAGGCGCAGGCTCGTTTGGGGCGTTTCGCTCGCGGCATTGGTCAGCTCGTTGATCTGCGTGTGGTTGCGCGCGGCGGCTCGCAGCGGGCGATTGATCTTGAAGTGGTCGGCACGCAGGGCACGCGGCAGGTGCTGGGTGGGCGCATTCGTTCAGCGTTGGGTTTGCGCGAACAGCTCTTCGTGATCGAGCGAAACTACGACGACAACGGGCGAGTGGAAAGTTTTACGTTTCTGGGCCGCGGTTGGGGTCACGGCGTCGGCATGTGTCAGGTCGGCGCTTACGGACTGGCAAAGCAGGGCTTCACCTACGACCAAATCCTGAAGGCGTACTACAGCGGCATCGACTTGACGCGGATCTACTAACTTCTGTTTTTGAGTCTTCGACGCAGACTGAAACGATGCACACGAGTCCAAAGCTGGTAACGCTTTATGTGGTTCCGGCTTGCCCGTTGTGCGAACATGCGCGCCGGTGGCTAACCGAGCACAGAATTATTCACGTCGAACGTGACGTTGCTCAGAACTTCGGCGCCCTGCGCGCGATGTATAAGTTGACGCGACAACAGCTGGTGCCCGTTTTCGAAGTCGACGGTAAAGTGCTGGTGCGACCAACAGATTCCGAACTGACAGACTTGCTCCTCTGATATGCGCTTCTCCCGCAACCAAATCATCGGCACGTTGATCCTGCTCGCCGTTCTCTGGATGTTAGTTTTCTACCGCGTGTTATCCTCTCGCGCGTGAGCGCAAACTCAACCGATAATCGCCTAATCGCAATTGTTGGCCCAACCGCTTCGGGCAAAAGCGCGCTCGGAATTGAAGTGGCTCTGCAAATGAACGGCGAGATTATCAACTGTGACTCGGTCCAGGTTTATCAGGGCATTCAAATCGCGACCGCCAAAGTTTCCCTGGACGAACGGCGAGGCGTGCCGCATCACCTGATCGACTTCGTTTCCCCACATATCAATTACACGGCCGGTGATTGGGCTCGCGAAGCTTTAAGGGTAATCGCAGCCATTCAGCAACGTGGGCGCGTGCCGATTCTGGTTGGTGGTACCGGTCTGTATCTTCGGGCGTTGCGTAATCCTTTCTTCGTCAGTCCTCCAACTGACGAGCGACTACGCGGCAAGCTAAACAACTTGCGCGAACGTCGCGGAGTTGATCATCTGCACCGGCTTTTACAGCGCC
>JBKPNP010000980.1:0-1275 GCA_046732775.1 Acidobacteriota bacterium | reverse complement strand
ATGCTTTCCTGGTTGACGATGGATTCGATGGCATCAATCGCGGCGGTATGGCTTTCAGCGGCCAGGCGTGCGCCTTCTTCCCCGTGCAGACGTTCGAGCTCGAAGTAACGATCGTCGAGGGCGTTTACCAGGTGAGCGGTCGTTCTGCCGGTCATGCCGCCGCCAATCTCGCCGTCGTCCAACACGACCACGGACTTTCCTTCACGTGCGAGCAGATATGCGGTGGTCATGCCGGCAATGCCGGCACCAACAACACACACGTCCGCTGTTGTTCGTTCAGTCAGCGAGGACTCGAGCGGTACGGTTGCCGTATCCATCCAGACCGATCTGCTTTGTTCGAAACTTCTTTTTGGCCGACTACTCTTTTTGCTGTTTTTTGCCACGCCGTCTCCTCCCAGATATGTAGCCTTTGGGTACGCAAATACACGCCGCCAGCCTCTTTGCGGACAGGCGAATACGATCAAACACGCGTTATGAAGAACGCGGATGAAAGGAGCAACGTACGTGCCGTGGGAAGCGAATGCACAGTGGGATTTCGCGGCCGGCTTGATCGACTCTGTTGAGATAGTCGGTCGATTTGGAAGTGAGGTCATCGATGACCTCACTCCCACCTAACGCCCTACCGTCTATTGATCGCAGTTGACAAGGGGACCAGCGCGCGCTAAGTTCAGACGCGCTCTCGTTCGCACAACGAAATGAACCACGTATCGCACAGCAGTCGCTATTATTATTGGCCCACTTCGCAGGAGGAGAGCCAGGCGACACCTGTTTGCGTAATGAGTTAGAGCAACTAAAAACAGGATTCGAGCCGGCCACTTCTCCGAGCGGGGAAGTGGCCGGTTCTTTTTTGCACCGAGGACTGCAATGCTTGCTGACAAAGAACAATCGCTACTGGCTGACCACGCAGACATGCGCGTGGTCACACTCGATGCCGACGAAACCGTGACTGACCGTCAACGGATTGTTCAACTTTCGCCCGACCATCCAGGTTTCCGCGATCATGCTTATCGCGCGCGTCGGAATCGCATTGCAGAACTTGCTTTCACTTATCGACCGGGTGAACCGATTCCAGATGCGCCCTATACGGCTGAGGAGCACGCGGTTTGGCGTGACGTTTGGCAGGTGCTCAGGCCGGCACACGAAGCATTCGCGTGCGCAGAATATCTGACCTGCATCAACGAATTATCGTTCGCACCGGATCGGATCCCACAATTGCGCGAAGTGAATCAGAAGGTCGAGGCGCTGAGCGGCTTTCGTCTGGCGCCTGTCGCTGGT
>JBKPNP010000979.1:0-7758 GCA_046732775.1 Acidobacteriota bacterium | reverse complement strand
ATTAATGTTCAACGGTTACGCGGAACAGGTTGCGCATCTGTACGAAGGCATGGACTTGCGGCGGAATCACTGAGGCAGTGGTCAGTGGCCAGTGGTCAGTGATCAGCAGAAGGCGAAGGCGAGCGGCGGGGAAAAAAGGCTGCCGAAGCTAACCGCCGATCACTAATCCAAGACGACTGACCACTGACCACTGGTCACTGACCACTAATGAAGGACATTCGTTTTCTTAAACTTCTGCTATTCACTAACGCGCTGGTGCCGTTGGTGATGTTGTTGTGGGACGTCACCCACGGCAGGGGCGGCCCCAATCCAACGGAGCTGATGACGCGCACCACCGGCATGCTGACGCTGATCTTTCTGTTGCTTACGCTCGCCGTGACGCCTGCTCGCAAAATCCTTGGCAGCAATTGGCTCGTCCGCTTGCGACGCATGCTTGGGCTCTTCGCTTTCTTCTACGGCTCGCTGCATTTGTTGACCTACGTCGGCTTTGATCGTTTTTTCAAACTATCCACGATTCCCGGCGACGTTATCTCGCGACCTTTCATCGCATTTGGCATGACAGCATTCTTGCTTATGTTGCCTTTGGCCATAACTTCAACCAACAAGATGGTTAAGCGAATCGGCGGAAAGCGCTGGAGCGCGCTGCATAAACTTATTTACGTGGCGGGGATTGCAGCCGCGCTGCATTTTTGGTTCTTCGTAAAGTCAGACACGCGTCTGCCACTCACGTTTGGCTTCATCATGCTGCTGCTTCTTGCTCACCGCGTGTTTGTAAAAGTTTATCCACCTGAACCTTTCGAACCAATGCAGAACCGCGAGCGCTAGCGAGCGGATGCTAGCGTCAACCTCAGCCTGATTTGTATGATCCCGTCGCTACCGCTCCCGGGTTCTGCATTTGCGGGTTCTGCATGCAGGTACCGGTTTCGGTTAATATCACCACAATGTCCGATCCTGTAACCCGATTCTCCAATCGCGCCGAAAACTACGCGCGGTATCGGCCGAGCTATCCAGCGGAGGTAGCTTCCGTTCTTGAGACCGACTGCGGGCTTACAAAAGATTCAATCATCGCCGACGTCGGTTCCGGGACCGGGCTTCTGACCGAGTTGTTCCTGAAAAACGGAAACCTGGTTTATGCGGTCGAACCAAATGCCGCGATGCGCCAGTTTGCCGAGCGCGCTTTCGCTGGAATGGAGAATTTCATCAGTGTCGATGCGAGTGCCGAATCATCGACCTTAAATGAAGGTAGCCTCGACTTCGTGCTTGCCGCCCAGGCATTTCACTGGTTCGACCGGCAAAAGGCTAAAAGAGAATTTGCGCGAATCTTGAAAAAGCGTGCCTGGATAGTTTTGATCTGGAATGAACGTCGTCTCGCATCGACCCGTTTTCTTCAGGAATATGAAGCGTTGCTGCTCCGTTACGGCACGGACTACCAGAAAGTGCGGCACGAAAACATCACCGGTGAAATTGAGGAATTTTTTGCGCCGGAGAATTTTCAACTAAAGACCCTCGAGAATGCTCAGCACTTCAATTTCGAATCGCTCAAAGGTCGATTGCTCTCCTCGTCATACACGCCTGACGCGACGCATCCCGATTTTGAATCGATGCTGCGCGAACTTGAGAGGGTATTTGCAAATAATAATGAAGACGGAATAGTCACCTTTGAATACGACACCAATATTTATTACGGACATCCGTCGCAGTCTTTCTAACTCGTGACGGGCGATTCAACTCCGGCGCCGCCTCGCATGACAGCAATTTCTCGCTGACATAGTTTGAAACGTCCCTCGACTTTGATATCTTACCCGCGATTTTGCTCGGCAATCCGAAGTATCCCCGTCACATGAGTCTTAGCGAATCGGCCCGACATTACGGCGCAAGGATTGAACTGGCCCTGCAGAGGGCGCGGTATTCTCTGCGCGGGCGCTTCTCTCATGCCAATGAGCAGAACATCCTCGCCGGATACGTCGAACAACTGCTGCCTCACGATTGGCCGCGCACGGTTGTCGATATCGGCGCCGGAAACGGCATCCGCTGGTCAAACAGCTTCGCGCTCTTGTTAGCGGGCTGGAAGGCTTTGGGCATCGAGGCGGACCCGCAGAAATTCGGCTTGCTCCAAAGGGTTTACCGCAAGTTTCCCAAGGCAAATGCGGCGAACAGTCTGGCCAGTCCGCACAACATCACGGCGCTGCTGCGTCAGTTCAAGATCGAGCCAAATTTCGGAGTTCTGTGTCTGGACATCGACGGTAATGACTACTGGGTGCTGGATGCAATCCTGGCAAACTTCCGTCCCGGCCTTGTAGTCACCGAAATCAACGAGAACATTCCGCCGCCACTTAGATTTGTGGTGAAGTTTGACCCAAACTTCCAGCTTCGCTATCACTTTTATGGCTACTCAATCGCGGCGCTGGAGGATCTCTGCGCCAAACATGAATACGGAATCCTTGGGCTGGAATACAACAACGCGTTTTTGGCGCCGAAGGAAATCGCCGCCCCTCATTTCCGCGAGACCAAGCGCGTTTACCGCGAAGGCTACCTGAATCGGCCGGAACGGCAGCAGCGTTTCGCTTCAAATGCGGACATGGAAGAATTGCACTCCCTGACCCCGGACGAGGGAATGGAGTTTCTCAATGATTTTTATTCGAGCGACGCGGGAAACTATTACCTGGCTGCAAACAGAAACTCCTTGGCCGACCTGATAAGTGAGGGTGCAGAGGGGAAGACGCCCGAAGCGGTACCGGCCGGGGCATTATCGTCCGAGGAGTGATTAAGGATGAGTGAAGATAAGCGAAGCGATCAAAGGGTTTCGACAAACCTGCCGGCGCGTTGGGGCGGCGTTACGGGAGATCATGAGGGAAGAATTGAAGATCTGAGCCTGTGGGGATGTTTTCTGAACACGATTGGCCGGGCTGACGTCGGTGAAGTGATTGGCGTCGAGATTAAGCTGCCCACCGGCGATTGGTTGGCTCTTGGCGGAGAAGTTACCTCGTATCAACAGGGGATCGGTTTTGGGATTAAGTTTACTTTCCTGACGGAAGAGGAAGAAGAAACCCTGAAAGAGCTGATGAAATAACAACTAGACTGCAATCAGTGGAGGTGAATGAAATACGCAAGCGGGACGCTTGCGCTCCAATCCTCCCAGCGTCCGCCGCCGAGCCAGCCACCGAGCTTCCTTAGTGTGTGAGCATTCTAATCAAACCCAACCGAAGAATTGTTGCGTTCAAATTGTGATTTGCTCGATGCGACCAATTTTTCCGACGACCGAAAAGAAAGCAGACTGGAGCGCGACCGTCCGGGTTGCGAGGTAAGTTGCAACTCAGTCGCTGCATTTGAAGAGCGCGTGTCGCAAAGCGAAAGCGGCAACGCACGCTGGGGCTGCCGCTTTCTGCCCCCCTCGCTACAAACAGTTTCTGTTAGTCGGACTGTCCGCCGGTGACGAACGACAAAATCAAGAAGATAAGACTCAGAACCAAAAAGCCGACGCCGGCGATAATCAGGAAAGTCAGGTTCATAACAATCCCGATGATCAGAAGAATAATTCCCAGAATTATTCCGCAGATCCAGGCGGCGCGACCACTAACGATTACACTTGGCATGTTGCTTCCTCCTGAAAGCTGAGTGATTGAAGAGTGGCTGAGTCGGCTAGTTGTTTCGTGTAGCAGGAGACAGCTCGTGAGATTCAGCCGTTATTTTCAATTGAACTGCGAGGTCGCGCGCACAATAGTCCAGGTCTCCGCTGGAAGTCAATATTTTGCAGTCGCGGGTAGTGCCCTAATTTCAATTCTTCTCTGTGCTACCTCGGTAAACTCCGTGTCTCTGTGGTGATGAAAGTTAGGCAAATACTCACCACCGAGACACAGAGAACACGGAGGAGACACAGAGGATTTCAAATTAGGTCACTACCCAGTCGCGGGAAATGGGTCGGGGAGTGAGTTCAGTACCGGATTGTCGATTGCCTTTTGTCGCGATACGCCAGTCCGAAATTACCAATTGGCAATCTGCAATCCAAAAACCCATCCGCTACCGCAGGTGGTACTGACCCCACTCCCAAACTGACCGACTACCGGACCGCGCGGTGACGAGAACACCTCAGGAAAACGGAGCAAGAGCGGTTACTGGTCGCGGACCTTCCTGGCCTTAACGTCGGTCATCACAATCGTGACCACCAGCGCCACGCCGGCGATGGCGGCGAGCATGAAGAAGATCATCGCAAAACCAGGGTAGCCGAGTATTTTGAACGAAGTTTCCACGCGCATCAGCATGGCGGCGCCAACGATCAGCGCGGCGAGCACGAGACCCATGGCAATGCGATTCGCAACCTTCTGCAAACCCTCGAGCACGACTTTTTCATCGATCGCATTTACGTCGAGCTTGAATTCATTGTTGCCGATCGTGTCGAGAATCTTGTTAACGCGGCCCGGCAGTTTTTCCGCAAACTCCTTCAGCTCGACTACCCCGCCGATTATGTTGCTCGGCGCCACACTTTGAAGCAGGTTGCGCTGCAGAATTTCCATCGCGCGTTGCCGGATGATTGAAGCCGGCTCGAACGAGGGATCGAGAGTGAACACCACTCGATCCAGGTTCAGCAGTGCCTTTGCCACCATCGTGAATTCCCCGGGCAAGCGGAACCAGTTGTCGGCGGAGATTTTTGTAATTTCAAGCACGACCTGGCCGGAGTTCAAGCCGCTGAGATTCGCGCTGGCATTCTCCGAAACGAGTGTGGCGATGCGCTTAGTAAAGGTGCTGCGGTCGAATCGTGGTTTTGCCTCACCCATTTTGATAGTGATCTCAGCGGCATCTTCGCCCCGGCCTTCGCTCACCGCCAGCAGCAGCCGCAATACATTGTCGCGGAAACCGGGCATGAGGCGTCCCACCATCCCCAGATCCAGCAACGCGATTTGATCGTCTTCGGTTAGGAAGACGTTTCCTGGATGGGGATCCGCGTGGAAGAAGCCGTCGATCAGAATCTGTTTGAGATAGGCGCGAAATAGCTCGCGCGCGAGTCCCGGTCCGTCAATTTCCATCAGCCGGAGCGGGCTTAGTTCCGTGATCTTCTTGCCCGGAATGTACTCCATCGTCAGTATGCGTGAGGTGCAGAAGTCATCCACCGGCTCGGGAACGATCAAACGGTCAAACTCGCGCAGGTTTTCGCGGAAGTTAAGAAGATTGTTCAGTTCAAGCTTGAAGTCGAGCTCGCGCAACAAGCTCGCGCGCAGGCTGTCGAGCATGTTTGCGAAATCGTATCGTTTACCGAGTTCGGTGTGAGTGTCGAGAAACTGCGCAATCTCACCGAGACTCTCAAGGTCGTCGACAATCTGTTCGCGAATGTTTGGCCGCTGGACTTTTACGACTACTTGACGGCCATCGCGCATTTCAGCGCGGTGCACTTGTGCGAGCGACGCGGCGGCCAGTGGCTCGCGGTCAAACTGGCCGAATGCTTTGGAAATGCGCACGCCGAGTTCGCTGGAGACGATGCGATCAACTTCCTCGTAGGAGAACGGTTCGATTTGATCCTGAAGACGCGATAGGGCTTCGAGGTAAGGACCGGGCAGCAGGTCTGCGCGCGTTGAAAGTAATTGACCGAGCTTTATGAACGTCGGACCAAGTCGCTCAAGATCCGTGGCTAGCTCTTTTGCTTCCGGCAGGTTCGCAAGATTTTCGCTGTCGTCGAGGTCGATTTCATCAGCGAGACCGGCCTGCTTAACAAGGTCAGAGCGTCCATACTTCACCAGCAGCATGGCAACGTCTTTGTATCGTTTGAGCCGTTCGGGTTTGAGCGAAACCATTCGATTGTTCCTTTGTGGGCGGCGTGCAAGGCGCGGGTCTAAATCCTGATGGCAACTTGCCGCACGGTAGCGCAGCGGCGTATGCTGCGGGCGTTTGTGACAGGGGGCTTGCGAGGGGAAGTGAACACGGAGTCTACTGAAGAAGCTCGTCCGTTGCAATTACCGTAATTCGATTATAGTTGTGAGCTAACCGCACCTGCGTTCCGCGATTAAAAAGGAGTCTCGCGAATGAAGAAGAAATTTCCAGTGCTGCTGTTGTTGCTGGCAGTCTTCGCCTTGCCGGCGCTCGGCCAGGCGACTACCACTCCGGCGCAAACAAAGCCCGCCGCTGCGCCGCCCGTGGCCCCGAAGACCCATTTGAAGGTGGGGGAAGCGGCGCCCGATTTCACACTTACTGACACCGAAGGCAAACAGGTAAGCCTGCACGATTTCAAGGGAAACAAAAACGTCGTGCTCGCTTTCTACGTGTTGGCCTTCACCGGTGGTTGAACGAAGGAACTAAAAGCGTATCAGGCTGATATCGCAAAATTCGAAGAAACAAACACGCAGGTTTTGGGAATAAGCATGGACAGCTCACCCGCCAACCACCGTTTTGCCGAAGACATCGGGGTGAAGTTCCCTTTGCTTAGTGACTGGCATAGGAAAGCGGTGAAGGATTACGGCGTCTATAACGAACAAACCGGCTACGGCAATCGCGCGACGTTTGTGATCGATCAAAACGGCATCATCAAGCACATCGAAGAGGGCCGCAGCGCAGTAGACCCGACGGGCGCTTTTCAGGCGTGCAACGTGTTCGATAAGAAGAAGACGAACTAGTTACTTTGTCGTCGTAGTGGGAGCCTTAGCGGCAACGCCCAGCCCGCGATCGATCAATGCTCGCAAGGCTTCCATGCTCATTTCAGTAAGCACCATGCCATTAACGAAGATGGCGGGCGTGCTGTCTACACCGTAGATTTCCCCGTCATCCATGTCGTGCTTCACTTCCGCAGCGTATTTCCCGCCATCCAGGGCGGCGTCGAATCGCGTGCGGTCCAGGCCGAGCTCGCTTGCGTATTTCTTCAAAGAAGCTACGTCCAATGCATTTTGACGTTTGAAGAGCAAGGCTGAGTACTCAAAGAACTTTCCCTGGGCGTTTGCGGCGTTCGCCGCTTCCGCCGCTTTACGCGCATTTGCGTGCATCGCCAGCGGAAAATCACGAACCACCAATTTCACTTTGTTGCCGTAAGTTTTCTGAACCTCGTCGAGGATCGGCTGCATGGCGGCGCAGGAGGGACACTGAAAGTCAGTGAACTCTACGATCGTTACCACCGCGCCGGCATCGCCCCGAACTGGATCGTCGTCAACGCTGATTGCCTGTACGGGAGCGGCCGGCTCGGTAATTAGAAAGCGGATATTTGCACCCGCGCGCAGACGCTTCGACAGTTCATTTTGCAAGCGCACGCGATCCTGTTCCTGAAGATAGGCGGCAAGCTGAGCCCGGATGTCGGGCAGTGGGCTACTCATCGATGCCTTGTTGTCCTCATAGAACTTCGCCACCTCAGTCTCCGTCGGCGCATGTACTTTGTCGCTAACTTCCTTCCGCACCAGCTCCTCGGGCGGGACATTCCGGCGGTTTGCCTCTGATATCAACACCAGATCATTTATGACCGCATCAGCTGCCTGTTTTGCGAGTTGGTAATAGTTGAGTCGTAGCTTGTAGATGATCGGCTTGAGACGTTCTTCAATCATGCCGGAGGTTATTTGGCGGCCGCCGACGGTAGCGATTACCGAGGCTGCGGGCATTGACGCAGTGCTGGCAGCAACGTTCACGACGGGAAACGTCGCGCGAAGGCGCTTCAGAAAGTCATCCGTTATTTTTGCTTCGCGTTCGCCGCGCAAATATGCGATCACTTGCGCGCGCAAAGCGGTGGGTTCTGTTTCGGTAATCTTGTCGCGGTTCGTTTCGATGAAGCTGTTGACTTCGGCGGCTGTCGGG
>JBKPNP010000978.1:0-9621 GCA_046732775.1 Acidobacteriota bacterium | reverse complement strand
TGAAGGAAGGCGAAAACCTGCCCGAGATTTACACGGAGCGGCGATATGGCGGTTACGACTTTTTCCCTAACTGCACCAGGAACGCTTTCGAAGTTGCTACCGAAACATTGCGGGATCGCATCGGGAGTTTTGGGGCTGACGACAGTAACGTAAAGGTCTGGCTCCTGGCGCAGGACGCCGTTTTTCAAAATTGCGGCGGCGGTGAAAACAGATTGCCGGAGTTGGGAAACGAAAGCCCCGAATGGTTGCGCAAAGATCGCGCGTACCAGATTGGCGCGGCGCTTCTCTACTCGTTGGATTTCGAAGCGGCGCGCGCTCAGTTCGAAAAGATCGCAGCCGACTACGAGTCACCCTGGCAGCAAACCGCTGACTATCTGGTGGCGCGTACCCTCGTGAGACAAGCGAGCTTCGCGAAGGACGACGTTGACAAGAACCGATTCTACGAACGCGCAGAAGATTACCTGCAGTTATTACTGGCGAAGGGCGGCAAACTGTCGGGCGCCGCGCGCAGAATGCTCGGCCTCGTCAAATACCGGCTGCGGCCCGAGGAACGCGTAAAGGAACTAGCACAGACATTGGCAACGGACAGTGGTAATGAAAACCTACGCCAGGACTTGATCGACTACGTTTGGCTGCTCGACAAGTTTGAAGGCGAGGCATGGAAGGAAGAAGAAAAACGAAAACAAGCACAGAAGCCCGGCGAGCCTGAGGCAGAGCCGTCACCGGATCGGTATGCAGAGGCGCGTGAAGCCGAACTGCGCGGCGAAACCATCGAGATTTCGTTCGAGCAAAAGCCACCGGATGCCTCCTCGGGTTATCCCGAGTGGACTACCATCACTTTCAGGTTCGATGTCGCGGAGCATGAGATCTTTCAGACCTTTGAAGCTCGGCTTAACAAGAAGTTGACCGCCGAAGACATTGCGCAACTCCGTGAGCATCACTCGGCCGCACTGGCGGAGCGGAAATGGCGTTTGAGTCCCAATCAAAAATGGAACTCTGATGAACACGAGGGCGGTTACCGGGGCGAGGAGAAACTCTCGACCGAATTGTTGCCCGCGTTTCTTCGTACTGACGAACTCACTGACTGGATCTTCACGTTCCAAAGCGACAATCGCGAGTCCTACCGGCACGCGGTTTCAAGATGGCGCGCCACGGGATCGCCTGTTTGGTTATTGGCGGCCCTGACCAAAGCCGAACCGTCTTCGCCCGCGGTTGACCGTCTGCTGCGGGCCGCCGAAAGAGCCAATCGCGATCAGCCGGTTTTCGCTTCACTGGCGTTTCACCGCGTGCGTTTGCAACTGGCCCTCGGTCGAAAGACGGAAGCGCGGAAACTGCTCGACGATATCATTTCCTGGCAGGAAGGAATTCTGCCGGTTTCTGCGCAAAATCAGTTTCTCGAACAACGGTCGGCTTTGGCCGGCTCGCTTAGTGAGTTTCTGAAATTCGCGCCGCGACGGCCGGTCACGTTTTATGACGAGGGCAAATACGGCAGTCTTAAGGATCTCTTTGAGACTCAGAAAAATAACTGGAGCAGCGACTACTCCGATCAAAGTCAGGCAGATTACGAAAAGGGGATTGAGAACGAATTCCGTGACACGCTCGCGTGGGACGATCGCCTTATCCTCGATGACGGGACAGTCGAGAGTTTGAATTGGCATTTTCCGCTTCAGATCTTGAAAGACGCCGGCCGGGATCCGGCGCTGCCGGATTATCTGCGACGGCAAGTGCTGCTCGCCGTGTGGACGCGCGCAGTGCTGTTAAAGAAAGATGAGGTGGCGGAGGAAGTAACCGCCGACATCATCAAGCTGGCGCCTGACCTGTCGCGGTTGTTTCAGTCATATGCAAAGGCGCGCACGCCGGGCGAACGTCAGGCTGCCGCTCTTTACCTGCTGCTCAAGCAGCCGTCGCTGTCGCCATTCATTGCGGGCGGTTTGCCCGTGACTTCTACTGCCGAGGAGTTGGATTACTGGTTTGAAAGCTCCTGGTGGTGTCCTCCCTCCGAAACCGATTACGACGACAATGGTAACGAGATCCCGAAAGTTGTCTTAAAGCCCAGCTTCATAACGGCAGCGCAATGGGCGGCTGCGGCGCGTGAGCGCGCACAGTTGATCGCGACCGGCGACGGCAAAAGTTATCTCGGCAAGCGCGTACTCGAGTGGGCGAAAAGTTCACCGGCGGACGAACGCCTGCCGGAGGCACTGTTCATTGCCGCACGGGCCAATGGGCAATACAAGTACGGATGCAATAGTTGGGAATTCGATAGCGACACTAAACTAAAGCTCGAAGCGCTGTTGCGTGAGCGGTATCCGAATAGTTCGTGGGCTATGAAACTTACACCGCCGGGCGATTAGGCCCTCCCACCCTGGGAGAGGGTTTGCCTCAAAACTCTGACTCGTTTATTAACGCCGAAGGTGTTGGCTAACTTTAGCCCGAGCGCACTCGCTCGCTGCAAAGTTTTGTAATCCCCCGAGCATCACTTATGATCGCCAGCCCATGAAAGCCGTTATCTTCCAGCAACACGGTGGACCGGACGTCCTGGAATACGCTGACGTTCCCGATCCAGTCATTAAGCCCACCGAAGTTCTCGTTCAGGTCAAAGCGTGCGCGTTAAATCATCTCGACGTCTGGACGCGCGGTGGTTTGCCGGGCATCAAGATTCCGCTTCCGCACATATTGGGTAACGACATCGCCGGAGTCGTTCGGGAAGTAGGCGAACTCGTTTCGTGGGTGAGCGTGGGCGACGAGGTAATGCTGCACCCGGGCATTTCATGTGGACATTGCGAGGAGTGTCTCAGCGGCAAAGACAATCTCTGCGCAACGTACGACATCCTCGGCTACGGCCGTGACGGCGGATATGCGGAACTGGTCGCCGCTCCGGCAGTGAATGTTATTCCGAAACCGAAAAGCCTGAAGTGGGAAGAAGCCGCCGCATTGCCGCTGGTGACCGTGACGGCTTGGCACATGCTCGTGACGCGCGCGGCTGTGCAACCGGGCGAGGTGGTGCTGGTGCATGCGGCGGGCAGCGGAGTCGGGTCATTGGGAATTCAAATCGCGAAATTACGCGGCGCTCGCGTGATCGCAACCGCAAGTTCTGACGATAAGCTTGCGAAGGCGACCGAGCTCGGCGCTGATGAAGTGGTTAATTACAGTCGTGAGGACTGGCCGAAAGAAATCAAGCGGCTCACCAACAGAAAAGGCGTCGATGTAGTGTTTGAGCACACCGGCGCTGCCACCTGGCCGGGCTCAATTAGTTCAGTAAAGACGGGCGGGCGCTTAGTCACCTGCGGCGCCACCAGCGGTTTTGCGGCGCAGACTGATTTGCGCCAGGTGTTTTATCGACACCTGACAATTCTTGGGTCGTTCATGGGTTCGAAAGCAGAACTGATCCAGGCGATGAGGTTCGTCGAGAACGGCCAAGTTCGAGCCGTGGTTGATCGAACGTTGCCACTCGCTGATGCCAGGCAGGCGCACGAGCTGATGGACGATCGCGCGCAGTTTGGCAAACTGGTTCTGATTACTTGAGCCGCTTACTTGCCCGTATAGTCTTCCGTCTTGAATCGTTTCTGCAGTAAACCAAGATTCCCCTGCGCCAGATCGAAGTTAGTGCCCGCGATAACTCGTGTACCGCCATCCGTCGTCACCCAATCCACAACCTGCGGCGCGTTCTTCCTGAGGTAATCGCTGTCATCCTTGTCGAGCGGCTTTCCGTCTTTGCGCGCAAACACCCAGACATAGGTGTACTGACCTTTTTTCACGTATTCGAGGTCAGCTTCGAATCCGGTTTTGGGTGAAGCGACAGGCGTAGACTGCGCGGTACTTGAATTATTACCGGCGGGATTATTTGCGTTGCTACACGCGCCAAGCATGAGTGCAGTCGCCAGTATCAGCAAATTTCGAACAAGGAGTTTATGTGACATCGTGGGTCAGATATTAAGCCAGGCGAATTCAACTTGGAAGTGCAACGTGCAAAGTGTTTCGCTCCGTTAGGAGCGACATGTTTATAGCAAAGAGCATTACCCGAATTAGCTTCGCTCCGTCAGGAGCGAAATGTAGGTGATGGCAGTCAAGCGAACATCGCACTCCTCCGGACCGGAAAACGTCAAGGGCTATAAACATCTCGCTCCGCTGGAGCGAAACGTGTCTCACGCAGAAACCGGGTCTAATCAACCAACCGACTACCCTCACTTACTCTCCGGTTCTGCGTCGTCCTGAGTCGCTTCATCGCCTGGCGGCTCTTCCGGCTCCGGTTCCAGGCGGCGATCGCGAATGTGCAGAATTGTGCACTGGCTGTCCTCATAAACAACTTCGAACCAGCCGCTTTCCTGCGCGTTATCAAAAAAATCGTGATGACCGTTATCCGTGAACACATAGCGCGCGCCAAACCGATCGCGAATTTGCGGGCCCGGATCTTCTTCTTCGCCGAGCGTGATGCGATCGTAGAGCTGCGATAAGGCACGGTTCTTATCGTAGAGATAGGTTGGATCCAGCCCGGTGATGTATGCGTGATCCGGGTCGTAATAAAAGAGCCGTGGGAAATCGTCCCAGTCCGTGTTGAAGATCAGCTGATGCGGCGGGACGTTCGCGCGCAGCCATTGCGCCCCGGCCCGGTACTGCTCATGCGGATCGCTGGCGGCAATGTCCCTCACCGTTTGGCGAATATTTAAAAAGAGCACGATGCCGAGGCTGACGGTAACGACCGCGATGGCGATGATTTGCCAGGTCACGCGGACGTCGAACTCCGACGCGTTTGCGGGAGCAGGACGATCGAGAAATGGTTGTAGCTCGTCGAGCATGTCGTCGGACAAACGAGTCAGGGTCGAGCGTGGTCCCTCGAGCCAGGGCTGCAGCGCAAACGCCGAAAACATGACGGCAAATGGTGGCCAATATTCAGCGATGCGGCGCCAACGCAAAGTCATAATCATCAGCGCGCTCGAGAATATGAGAAAGAACAGCGAATGATGACTGCGTTTGCGATCAGCCGGGTCGAAAGCGAGGTAGCCGACCACCATGGCGAAACAGGCGACCGCCGAGTTTCCAAAAAATTCCCAGGTGTCATAGGGATACCATTCACCCCCAACCTTCGTTGAAAACTCCGAAGCGGTGACCTTGATCTTCAGGTGCTCATAAAGCAGAAGAAAGTTAGTGGGAAAATAGGGATTGATAATCAGGCCGGCCACGCACCCGAGCGTCACCCAAACGACTGGTTGCCAAACGAAGCGCCGTTCAGTCCAACCGACTACTGCCGTCCAAATTAGCGCGGCCATGATCAGCAGGACGAACATGTCGTAAGTCAAAGCGAAAATAAAACTGAGAGGGAACAGCGGCCAATACCGTTTCGAGAAAAGCAGATGAATCCCGGCGATCAAAAAGATGATGGCAAAAGGCGGCGCTTTGGCCATGTTGAGCCGGTAGAGAAAGGGCGCCGAACAGGCAAGCAGCGCCAGCAGCCACAGCGTTGAGTAACGCACGCGATAACGAACCAGCATCCAGTAGCAAAGAAAAACGGCAAGCGCGGCGAACACTGTGGCTGAAACTTTTGCGCCGAGTCTTAGATCGCCAAACCACGTGAATGGTATTTGGAAGAAGTGAAACAGCAGGTGATGATCGACGTAGTTGCGCGGATCCAGAGTAGTAAATGGCAGCCAGGTGAATTGCGGCGGGAATGTGCGGTTGCGCAGCGACTCCCACAATAAGCGGCTCCATTTGATGTGATAGTAGCCGTCGAAATCTCCGCAACAGATGGCGTTGGTTGAAAACTGAAGTTTCCAAAAGATGAGACCGATGATTATCGCGGCGGTGAGAAGTTGAACTGCGCGATAGGCAGAGTCAGAGCGAAACACTTCAGCGGCATGAAGCGAGCGTTTCATTTACTGCCGAAGCGACAGAGGAGAGATGTAACTGCGTTCACAATTGTTCAATCAGCTCGAGAAACGCGCGTGGGTCGATGGGCTTCGTCACGTGTTCATTGAAGCCGGAGTCCAATGACCGCGTGCGGTCGTCAAACATGGAATAACCGGTAACCGCCACCATCGGTACTGTTTCGTAACCGGGTAGAGTTCTTAAGGTGCGCGCCAGCTGGTACCCGTTCATCTCGGGCATGCCGATGTCGGATATGACGATATCAAACTGATGTTCGCGCGCTAATTCTATCGCCGCGGGAGCCGATGAGGCAGTCGAGACGTCGTAACCCGCATGCGTCATCAACATCGAGAGCATGTCGGTGACATCGGCGACGTCGTCCACAACCAAAGCAGAGCGATGAACTTCGGATCTAATGTTCGACGTATTTGCGCGCGCCGACGGGAGCTCAGATTGACCCCCGCGAAACGGCGACAAGTGACTTGAAAAGTGAACGGCCCCAGGAGCAGAGGAGCTGGCTGCGACGGGATGTAACACAATCATTGAGACCTTCCGCGGCAATGTTCAAATGATCAGTGGGGGTATTTCAATGTAGCCGAAAGAGCATTCGCTGTCCAGATGGTTCGCAAAAACCTGCTCACGGATTTTGTGTTTTATCAGTGCCAAGAAGCTGCTCCACGATGCGCGTCAGTTCGACCGGATCGAACGGCTTGGCGACGTGCAGGTTGAAACCCGCGCCTAAGGCCGAGGCAGCATCCTTTGCGGAGGCATAACCGGTAAGAGCGATCGCGGGAGTTTCACGATTGAGCTCAAGACCGCGAAACTTTCGCACCAACTCCAAGCCATCCATTTGCGGCATGGCGAGATCCGAAATCAATAAATTGAAATGCTCACAAGCGGCGATTTCCAGCGCTTGCGCTGCGGATTCGCACGGTGTGGTCTCATGACCGATACTCTTGAAATGTTCAGACAGCATATCGAGCGTATCGGGCTCATCTTCAACAATCAGGACGCGCAAACGTTTGGATTCTTTACCGTCGTCAGTGGCATCGTTTGTCGATTGAGTGGCTGAGGGACGCGCGGTTGCACGCGGCAGCCTGACGACAAAGCTGCTCCCTTTACCTTCACCTTCGCTCATCGCGGTAACTGTGCCGCCATGAGCGGCGATAAAGTTCCGCACCAGAGCGAGGCCGAGTCCCAAGCCGCCGTAGGAACGCGTGCGCGATGCGTCTGCCTGGCGAAAGCGCTCAAAGATGTGTGGCAGAAACTCCTTGGCAATGCCTTCACCGCGATCGGTGATAGTGATCGTTGCTTCCGAGTCTCCGGCAACACAACTGACGTCGATTGAGCTTCCACGAGGCGAGAATTTGATCGCGTTATGCAGGATGTTCGAAAAGCTTTGATTGAGACGTGTACGATCGCCTTTGATCGTGAAGTCAGTTTCACTTGATGCGTCAAGCAGTATTTCCACCCCTGCTTCAGCCGCCGCCGGTCGCATCGTTTCCACCGATTCACGCACGACGTCCGGCAACGAAATTAAAGCTTCATCGAAACGCATCTTGCCGTTGACGATTGCAGACATGTCGAGCAGGTCGTTGATGAGTCGCTTCAATCCACTGGCGTTCCGGTTGATTATCCCCAGCGCCCTATCGTATTCGGAGGCAGGCAAAATTCCCTGTTCCATCATGTGTACCCAGCCGATGATAGGAGTCAGGGGCGTACGAAGTTCATGTGAAAGGATAGTGAGAAATTCATCCTTTGAGCGGTTGGCGTTTTCTGCGTTCGCGCGTGCCGTCTTCTCCATTTCGTACAGACGCGCATTCTCAATAGCCAGGGTGACGCGATCGGCGGCAAGTTGTAAGAACTTCTGATCGTCCTCGGAGAACTTAGTAAACTTCAACGAGCCGACGTGCAGCACGCCGATCGGTCGACCTTGCAGCAACAGCGGCACGCCAAGCAAAGAGCTAAGACCCTTCTCGCGCAGGAGTGGGTTGAAAACGTCAGCCTGACTGAGATCGTCGATGACGACCGGCGCGCATTGTGCGACGATCCGCCCGGCGAAACCTGCACCTACCGGAATGCGCACACCGCGCTCTACCTCTTCTTCCAATCCCTGCGCCGCCCAGGCGATCAGCTCATCGCCTTCGGTTCGTAACAAAAGAATCGCGACTGTATCCACCTCGAGGACGTCACGTATGCGCTTCAGTGTTTCCGGAATCAATTCCTCGAGTGACAAATGAGCGAGCGCGGAATCCGTAATCGTTTGCAGCGCTGAGAGTCGCCGTTCTGTTTCTTTGCGGCGCGTGATATCGCGGGCGATACCGGTGAAGAAGCGATGCCCATTATTTTGAAACTCTCCAAACGACAACTCGAGGGCGATTTCTTTGCCGCTCTTATGAAGACCGGGCAACTCAACGGCCGCCCAGGAAATGTGCTTCTCGCCGTGCTCGAGGTAATTATTGAGGCCGGCGCGATGAAGATGGCGGTAGTATTCCGGCATCAACATCGTCAAATCGCCGGACAACATTTCAGCCGCTGTGTAGCCAAAAATGTCTTCAGCGCCACGATTAACAAAAAGTATCCGACTGTTTTCGTCGATGGTGATGATGGCGTCGGAGGCAGTCTCGGTGACTATGCGCGAGCTTTCAAGCACATCCTGAAAAGCTATGGGAGAATCGGCGGGAGTATCGGTCGGGTGAATGTCGCGCGCCATCAGGAATCCCTGTCTGTTTTGCTTGATAGACCCACTGAAGCGACAAATGCAGAGCTGCGAGTTTGTCGTTCAAGGTCGGTAAGCTAAACTTTCATACTTTCGAAGTCAATTCCGGTCAGATTTAGTTGTACGTCAAGCGTATGTATCCAGCGGGTAATCTATTTATACCGGTAGCGCACGGTCAGCTTGAAGCAATACTGAAAGAACCGCGGAGTGGTTCACATTCAGGCGTTGCGCTGGTCCTTCACCCGCATCCGCTCGGCGGTGGCACCATGCACAACAAGGTGGTGTTTCGCGCGGCGGCGGCGCTCAACGATGCGGGTCTGATTACATTGCGCGTGAACTTTCGCGGCGTGGGACAAAGCACCGGAACGCATGATGAAGGTCGCGGCGAGCTGGAAGACGTGCGTGCCGGTTTGGATTATTTGGCGACGAGCTATCCTGGCGAAGCAATCACGCTTTGCGGTTTCTCGTTTGGTTCGCGCGTCGGTTTGGAAGTAGGCCTGGCAGACGAACGGGTGCACGATCTGATTAGCATCGGCACGCCGATTAGTAAATACGATTTCAGTTTCCTGGCTGCCTGTCGCAAACCGATATTGTTTGTTCATGGTGAGAACGACGAGTTTGGAAACGTCGCAGAGTTGCGCGAGTTCGTAAGCCGGATTAAACAACAAAACGCGAACGTCGAACTAAAGGTCATCGCGGGGGCTGACCATTTCTTTGAAGGATATCTGGACGAACTGAAACAGGTAATTACAAACTGGGCAACACGATCATGAAGAGTATTAAACGCAGCATTGTCGTTTTAGGGTTATTGGTTCTGGCGACTGTCCCGGCGTTAGCGCAAAAGATCACTAAAGAAACGATGATGTCTGAGGGCAAGAAGCGCACCTTCTATCTGTACGTGCCTAAGACTGTCACGAGTGCGACGCCCGTTCCGCTCATCGTTTTATTGCACGGCTCGAATCACGTTGGCCTGTCGCTGGCAGAGAAGTGGAACAAGTTAGCGGAAAAGGAAGGCGTGATAATCGCCGCGCCGGATTCTATTG
>JBKPNP010000977.1:0-8828 GCA_046732775.1 Acidobacteriota bacterium | reverse complement strand
GGATTGACACTCCAGGCTGCTTCGATTGCTGCGATCGCAGCGCGCACCAGTTGTGCTTTTAACTCCCGCGGGCGAACTGTCTCGAACGGATTGAGGTATGCCGACTCGCCGCCGGCCCAGGCGAAGAACGAAATTTCATTGACGGGCGCAATGAACAGCGGATCTTCGCTCTCGCTATCGAGCACGCGCACAAAGGCGTTGACCATGGATGCGAAGCGGTGAACAAACACCGGGCTGAAGATGTCCAGATCGTTGGGCCAACCGTAATGGCACAGGTCCCAAATGATTTGTGTGTTCGTCTCGCGCGCCGCACGAACCATCGGGAGCACGCTCGAGAAGTCGTAACGAAACGGCGACGGCTCGATTAAGTGCCAACGAATACCGTCGCGGGCGGTGCAAATGTCAACGTCATGCAGACGCGCATAATCTTCCGCCACATAGCGATCGTGCTCGGTGGCAGCGGTCAGGTCGAGCCGCCGGCCACAACTGAGCCGCTGTGACGCGCATTCGAAACCTCCAATAAAGAAACTACGAAACAGGCCTTGGTGCGCCGGTGCCATATCGACAAAACCTTCCCTAAGAGATCGAAATACCAAACAGGGTGCGAACTAACCCGCTTCACGACGTCATCGCGCGCGCCAACGAACGCTTCAACTCGTGAGTGTGTTGCCTTATCAATCCGAACACTGTACCCAGGTGTTCGCTCGTTGTTAGAACATTACCGATGCCGATCCGCATGGCGGTATTGCCTTCTAGCGTCGTATGCGTCAGGTAAGCTCGCCCGGTGGCCTGCACTGCCGCAACGATCCCTTCGTTCAACTGATTCAAATTGGTCGAAGCCGTTTCCAGCTCCGTTCCTTGTAAGACTGCGCGAAAGCAAACTACGCCCATCTGAACCGGGGCCAGCAACTCGAATTCGGGATCGCTTTCAACCCAACCAGCGAAAAGTTGCGCCAGCCTGATGTGTTCGCGTATACGCGCAACCATCCCGGCTTTGCCGAAGGCACTAAAAACCATCCAGGCTTTCAGTGCGCGGAAGCGGCGGCCCAGCTGTATGCCGTAATCCATGAAATTAATTTCACCCTGTTCCGCATCGCCACGCAGATACTCAGGCACGAGCGAAAACACTTTCCGCAGCATCTCCGGGCGATTGGTGTAAAGAACGCTGAAGTCCAGCGGCACAAATAACCACTTATGCGGATTCACTACGACTGAGTCAGCACTGCTTACACCTTCCATCAAGTGGCGCGTCTCCGGCAGTAGCGCAACAGCGCCACCGTACGCTGCGTCCACGTGTAACCAGATTTTTTCCGCGCGACAAAACTCCGCTATCTCTGGAATCGGATCAACGGCAGCGCTCGACGTCGTACCGACAGTCGCCACGACCGCCAGCGGCAAATAGCCGTGGCGCCTGTCTTCCGCTACGGCTTCGACTAACAACTCCGGCTTCATACGAAACTCTTCATCGCACGCGATTCGCCGGACATTGTTTTCTCCGATACCGAGAGTGATGGCCGCCTTCACGATCGAGTTATGCCCGTGATCGGAAGTGTAGATGCGGAGCTGCGGCACCTCTGGCCGCCCCGCCAGTCCGCGCGCTCTCACATCCAGGTTCAGACTTTCGCGTGCGGCAGCCAGCGCGTGAAGCGTTGCCACTGAGGCAGTGTCATAGACGACGCCGAAGAAATCGGATGGAAGTTCAAGCATTGTCCGGAGCCATTCCAGCACAACACTCTCGAGTTCAGTTGCGGCAGGTGAGGTACGCCACGTCATCGCGCTAACGTTCAGCGTCGCCGCCAACATCTCCCCAAGGATGCCCGGCGCGGTCGTAGTTGATCCGAAGTAACCGAGGAAAGCCGGATGTCCCCAGTGAACGAGGTTCGGCACAATCAATCGCTCGAAGTCCGCGAGCAGGTCGACAATTGGAACTGGAAATTCGGGAATGTTGCGCGGGAATTGTTTGGCAACATCGCCCGGTTCGATAGCGGGCGAAATCCGCTGCGCTTCGAGGTCGTGGCGATAGCCGGCCGCCCATTCCGCGACTCGCTGAAGTGCGTCGCGAAATTCCGCCTCAGGTAGATCGCCGAGGAGCTCTGCCGTCAGCTTCGCACCTTGCTGCCCGTTCTCGTTCATCACTTCACTAACGATCTTGCCGCGCGAGCATTCGGCTTTGCACTTTGCCACCCGCAACCCACGCAGCGCCGGTGCCTTTTGCGAGCAAACGTTTGCCGAACGGATAACCCTTATAACGGAAGCGCCAGTAGAGCGCCCAGTAAACACTAAGCGAGCGGTCGAGCACCCAAACCGGGGCCCACAGCAGCGCGCTCGGCGCAAAGAATCGATACGCGCGGTTTCTCAGGAGTCCGCGCAAGCACAAGCTCACAGCAATAAGACTGATGATTGCTGACAGGCCTAACGCCGCAAATGAATTGGCAAGCACGGCCGCCGCGATGACAGCCGGGATCACTAAAAGGAAAGCGGCGGTTTTTAAACGCATAACAAAATCTTCGTATGCTTGTCGCGGCCGTTGTTCAAGCCACTTCGCGAATCGCGGTGGTCGCTTGAGAATGAAAAAGTCGACCGCGTAGTTGATGTGGGCGCCGTTGACTGCGAAGTGACGAACGAGCTCTTCGTTGTCGAATAACACGTCGCCGTCGTACGGCCCAACGCGTCGCATCGTGGAGCGACGAAACCCGCAAGTGCCGGGATAGTCACCGGCTCGGAGAGTGCCGCGGTTGATTAGTATCCGCGCGTTTTCGCTGCACGCCCACCAGGGAGTTGGCGAAAGGAAGTTTTGTGGACGCACGAGTTCAAACGAATCAAGCAGGGCGCACATCCGTTCAACATCGCCGGTCGTGTAACGAATGTCGTCGTCGGCCAGAATGATCCGCTCACAGGATGCCAGATCAACTCCGGTATGTACTCCGTTAACCTTGCCGTTCAGATAGGTGTACTTACGATTAGGTCGAACGTGGCGGCACAGGTCGTTCCACATTTGATCGTGAGCGGCGAAGACCTCAGCCGACGAACCGTCGACCACGAGCACTTCACAACCGCCGCCGCGCAGCCGGCTGAAATATCGCGCGAACCGTGCTGCTTCCGTCGCGTCGAATTGGGCGCGAAGAATCGGCAACAAGTAGGTGGACTGAAACTGCGGATCGTTTTCTGAATTCATCTGGCACCGGCCGTGAAAGCAAGATTCGACAACATCGGTGTGGAAAAGGTCGGGGCGGGTTTCTCGGTGGCTGTGTAGTCAGCCCTGCCAACCGCGAGCGCCGTTGCCTTGCCGGCGCGGTCACTCAGGAATTTTTGCTGGTCGTAACCGAAAACAATTTCCCAGGCGTCGCGCGGATACATTCTCGCGAGCGGCAACGACACATCCTCCAGCATCCAGCGTCCGTGGCGTTCATCTTCGCGAATGTGCAAGTCCCAATAACTGCGCGCCTTGTCTGACAGGCCAAGACGCTCGGCCGCGTAGCGATAGTTATCAAACGCCGCCGGCACCGACACTTCCGTGTACAAGAGTCCGCCGGTATAGCGAAGGTAAAAGCGCTTTCGTTCCGACAACAGAAAACTGTGATTGATAGCGGCCAGAACTTCCCAGGGCACAGCATCGAAATACGCTTCGGGTGTCGTATCCATGGAAAACTCTTCAAGCATCGCGCTGAAGAACGATGAATGTTTACGGGCAAGCCGGCCGCCGCCATACTCTTCGACCAGCAACCGCGTCATCATTGCGTGAATGTCATTACTGACACCGCCAAGCGTGCGCGAAAGTTGACTTGCTTCAACTAAGCCGTCCAATGAAGCAATCTCGAGCAACTTGCGATAGCCGGCGACGCCCATCTGGTTTCGGTAATAGCTGCCTTCAGCAGAAATCGCAGGTGCAACGTCGCGCGCGGCTCGCACTCGCAGCAGTTCGCAGACGTCTTCAGCGCGGGCGCGTTCGTTCGGCAGTTGCAACAGCTCCCAGGTTTGCCACGCAGACTCAATTCGCTTACGTACTTTTCGCAAGTACTCCGAGCGCTCGTTGTTATATCGATCGAGGTCGTCGTACCAGAAAAACTTCAGCCGGTTTATTCGATATAACACTCGCTGCAAAAACAGTCGCGCCGCATCTGACGCTCCCGGAGAATCGTAAGCAGCGTTCAGTGCGAACGAGAGCGCGGCTTCAAACTTGTCAGCGACAGACGGATCGTCAAGCAGCTCGTCGTCGAGATCGTCCGCTGACAGCAAAGCAACAAACTCGTTTTCGGCGGTAGTGAGATACGTTGTCAGTCCATTGTCGGCAGACTTTGATTGGCTCCGACCTTCCATTTGCTTGTCCCCCCTTGTAACTCAGCAACTTCCTTGAACCCAATTACCGGACGTCTTCCTTAAAAATCAGACTCAGGCACGACAAGCTGCCTTCAGCTTTTCTGAATTCCGAGATGTCGAGCGTTTCGATTGTGTCGGCATATGGCGATACGAGTTCGGCCGTTTGCGGCGCGCTCGCCTCCAAACATACTGAGCCATTCAAGCGAATCGTATTCGCGGCCCACGGTTCAGTTTGCGGTACATGAAGCTGTCTCAAATTGCTGAAAGCGGTGGCGTCAAGCCACTGCGTGTTAAGTAAGACAGTTTCATCGTTAACGACGCCGCATCCCGTAGTCAGGTGCAAACCACCACTCACTACCACCGGCGTCACGCGGTAACCGAAAGGTTCGACAATTTGTTTTAAGGCGGAAATGCCACGCCCGTTGGTTCGCCGCGAGAGACCAACAAACAGACGCTTTCCAAACTGAACTACGTCGCCGCCGTCCAGCGTGGCCGGTGGAGTTATGCGTTGCAGTTCGCGGCGGCCTGACAGAATTTTTTCAACTTCTTTCGTCTCACCGGTGCGGCTGGCCGCGCCCATGCTGGCCATGACGCAAACTTCATCGAGCACCACGGCCGTGTCCTGAATAAAGCAACAGTCGGGATGACGATCACTCGCGGAGACGGTTGCGAGGTTAATGTGCCAACGTCGCAGCAAATCGCAGTACGCCTGCCATTGTTCTCTTGCGAGCGTGCAGTCAATTGGCTCGCGCGTTTTGTAGGTAAGTTCGCAAGCCGAGAAATTTGGCGAAACACCTCTCGTCAACGCTGCGAATCGCACCGCCGTGCCATTGCCTTCCAACGTCGGCCAAACTGAATGCGCGGACCGAGATGCGAATTGTCCTGCTACTGATGACATCAACGAAATTCCTTCAGCTCTCAGCGTAAACCGGTCCAGCTTCGCGGTGAGTCTCTTCCAGGGCTGCGGTCAAATCGGATTGTGCAAACCGGCCCGTCTCCACCAAATCTTCAACACTCCAGCCGGTTAATTTCCCCTGCAGCGCCAGCCTCCCGTCCACGCCCAACTCATACTCTTCGAGATGCGCGGCACTCAGGTTTTGCAGGACGAATTTGTTGGGGCTAACAACGCGCGCCACCAGTTCCCGGCCGTTTGGTAATTGATAAATTGCTCGATCCTTAAATTCCATATAACCCCCTTGTATATTTTTTTCCTCACATCTTGATAACCGCGCGTATCACGACATCGCGCAATGCAGACCCGGGCAGCGCGAAGCGGCAAACCATTCCAAATAGATACGGATGAGAGAGTAGCGCGCGTTGTGCGCAAAAAGGCCAGTCACTACCCTGCTTGTTCTTCGACCAGGGGGCCAGGGGAAGCTTTAAGGGGGAAAATTATTAAAGTCAGAAATTGATGTTACGTCTGTTCGTTATCGTACGTCGTCAGTCAGTTGGCGCGGGCGGTGAATACCGTCAGCAATACAAATTCAGAACCGGGAGCCGACCGGATCGATGCGCCTAGCCACGCTGTCAGCGGGTGAAAGTTTACTGGGGGCTTGAGTTCAAGGTGACGCCGACCCGGTCGCTACCGCTCCCGGTTCTGAATTAGTCGACCCTCGTCAGTTACGGCTCGTGGAGTTTCAGTGCTGCTCGATGTAGCATTAGTGCTTCATCCCAAACGCCGGTATTAATGAAAATGTGTGGACGATTCACGCTTGTAAAACCGAGCAAGATTAAGTTCAACCGAGTAGGCGAATCAGGGCTGCCCCTGTTTCCGCGTTACAACATCGCCCCCAGCCAAATGGTTCTCGCGATTGCCGATTTTGGAGCGGGAATAGAATGGTCGTCGCTGAGTTGGGCGCTAATTCCATCGTGGAGCAAAGACGGCAAAGGATTTATCAACGCGCGTGGCGAAACGCTCGAAGAAAAAGCGAGCTTCAGTGAGTCGTTTAAAGAACGGCGCTGTTTGATTCCCGCAGACGGTTTTTTTGAGTGGCGCCGCGCAGGCCGCGCGAAGCAGCCGTTTTATTTCCAGTTGAACGACGAACGTCCATTTGCCTTTGCCGGCGTCTGGGACCGTTGGAACAATAACGGAACTCCCGTAATTTCCTGTGCGATCATTACAACCGAGGCGAACGAACTGCTGCGTCCAATTCACGATCGCATGCCTGTCATTCTGCAACCGGACGCCTACGAAGCATGGCTCGATCCGAGCACTGACCCTGCAGTTCTCAAACGATTGCTGCAACCGTTTCCCGCTTCGGAGATGAAAAGCTATCCAGTCGGCAGCGCCGTCAACTATCCCGACAACGACAACGCAGAAATTATCGTCCGGGTTGATGCGGAACGCGGTACTACACCGAGCTTGTTTTAGTCCTGCGCTGCGCGTTTTTAGAACAACCGCCTCGCCTCAATATTTTAATTTGATACGCAACTCGACGATCTTCCTTCGACCGGCTGCATTTCCGGCTGGCATTGGGATTGCGCTTGCGCCACCAAGATTCAGGGTGGCATGGGAGGGAGTGATGCAGTCTGAGACCAACAACGTGAGCTGGCAAAGTTGGAGACAGAAGTGGGGCGACTGGAATGTGTGGCGTCAAAACGCCACGGCACGCGCGAAAGGCTTGAGTAGTCCGATTGTCGCCACCAGTCAAGCGTTGCAACTCGCTGCGCGTACGGCTCTCGTAAGAATTTCACTGCCACCACAATCAGGCAAGCGCGTTTAAGACGATCGCTCGCGCGCGTGCTTCTGAAACTAGTCGACCAGAGACTTTAAAGTAACGTTGTGGTAAGGTGGCGTGCCTGCGCGGCATAACAAAACTCTTATGCGTGCACTGACTCACGTAATCGCATTTAACTCATGCTAGTTTGAAAGGTTGACTATGAAGAGCCTCACACTGCTCGTAACTCTCACCTTGCTCCTTTCCGTAAACTTCAGCACCTCAGTTCACTCGTCGGCGCCACAAGAGACCGGGCTGCCTACGCCGGCTCGTCCGGAATATCCGCAAACATTCGATGACCTGCTTGCTACGGTCGCGCGACGAGTCCCGGAGTTTGGGGGCATGTTCTATGGCCCAAACCAACAGACGCTGCAGGTTTATCTGACGACTAATTCGCGAGAACGCATCGCCGCTGTGCAGAAGGCTATCGTCGCGGTCTTTGGTGCGCGGGTCATTCCGCCTGGTGGGATTAAGACGCTCAGAGGTCAGTATGGATTCCTGCAGCTCAAGGAACTATACAGCCAGACTGGACCAGTTTTTCGCGTCGCTGGTGTGACGTTGAGAGATATTGACGAGGCGAAGAACCGCCTGCGCTTCGGCATATCGAGTAAGGAGATGGAAGCGCCGCTGGTCGAGCTCTTGAGAAAAATCGGTATCCCGCGCCAGGCCGTCGTAGTAGACGTGACTGGGCCGATCATACCCACGCTTACATTGAATAACGCGCACTCTCCCAGACAAGGCGGCTACGAGCTCTCACGCCTTAACTGCAACCAGGGTGGCTTTGGTCTCTCTTCGTGTACCCTGGGATTCAATGCCAGACAAGGCCCAAGTGTTGCCGGCTTTGTAACCAACTCACACTGCACCCGATTCTCCTGGGGCCTGGATAGTGTGCTCGGGTGTCCAGCGAATGACACGTTTGGCGGCGGCTGCTCTGGCTGGTCTACGAGTTTCGCTATTGGGTGTCCGGCAAATTCCTGTCCGGCCGCCGATTTTTTTCAAGCTCCCGGATATTACCCCGCTGAATGGGTGGGGAAAGAATTTCTTGACCCGACAGCCTTCACGGGTGGACCTTGTCCCACCGGGCAAAACTGCCGCTGGAGTGAAGCCGCTTTTGTGAGATACCCGTCCGGAGTCAACTGGGACAAAGGAATCATAGGGAAAACGACGGCCATCACCACTTCGATCTCGAGTGCTGTTCTAACTGTCTCGACGCTGACGCCGCCGCCTCCGCCACCGCGCCCGCAAGGTTTCGGTCCTGGTGAGTTTGGAATCGTTTCTCCGCCAACGCTGCCTTACCTGGTCGGGCTGCCGTTAGACAAAGTAGGCCGAACCACCGGCTGGACGAGCGGAACGATCCAATCGACCTGCGTCGACGTATGTTTCGCAGACGACAACATGCCTAATAGAACCCTGCTGTGTCAGTACGTCGTGGGCCACGCGACCAATGATTTAGTCGATGGGGGCGATAGCGGCTCGGCGGTTTTTCGGATCATTAACTCCGCGATGAATCAGGTCGAGCTTTATGGAAGCGTTTGGGCACGCACGACGAACAAGATTTTCATCTTCAGTCCCATCGGCGGCGTATCGTTCCAGTCGTCCGGTATTCAAACTGATCTGGGGAACCTCGACTACGTAGTAAGTGCGCCTTGCGTGCTTGATCCCGGAATGGTAGCAGCCGGTAACACCTATGCCAGACGAAAGATCCTGGCGCAGACATTCACTCCCGTGCAGAGCGGCGCACTGACGAAGATTATCCATGGACTTCAGAGCATATCCGGCGTCACCAACTATGAC
>JBKPNP010000976.1:0-1815 GCA_046732775.1 Acidobacteriota bacterium | reverse complement strand
GAAGGGAGCGGAACTGGTTCCCCAGGCGCGTTGGGTCAGCGGACTTGGGTATGGTTACGCCGTGACCGGACATCGCGCGGAGGCGCTCGCGCTGGTGGGTAAACTTGAAGAACGGTTCAACGCGCGCCAGCCAACGACGGGTGAGAACATTGCAGCAATTTACGCCGGGCTTGGTGACAAAAATCAGGCCTTTGCCTGGCTGGAAAAAGATTTTAAATCACACGGCGGTCTACTTCCCCGCATCAGGTGGGAACCGGTTTACGAATCCATGCGCGACGATCCCCGCTACGCAGACCTGCTCCATCGTATGGGCATCCAGCCGTAAACTGACCCGGGCCACCCAGTTTTAAGCGCTCAATCAATCACTCGAATTCTCGCCTCCGCTCCATTCGTGCGAATCTCCGGGACATACATCGCGTGGCCCAGGACCGGTAACGCGTGAAAAGCGCCGGGGGTTTCCGCACGCATCTCGTAACGCAACTGCCAAACACCCTCGGGTAGATGATCGATGAAGAGCGCCACTTTGCGATCGCGTAGTTCCTGATAGACCCAACGCGTACGGCCCGTGAAATCACTCGCGTAAGTATAATTCATCAGCGTCGACTTCTTTTCCGTCAGCGCTCCGGATTTCAGCTCCTTCACGAACACGTTGTCGCCGCTGCGCAGTTCAACAGCTTCCAGGCCGGCAGGTTTCAAGTCTTCAAACAAAAGGTACTCGTAGTTATTCTTGGCCTCGATGGTGATTACCGTTTCGACGCGCTCGCCGCTCGCGACCGTATCGCCGTCGTTCAAAGCGACGCGCTCCACCACAAATCCTTTCAGCAGCGTCGGGTGATTTACGAGTTTGAAATACTGACGGCGAACGAAGATCTCGTTGCCGGCCGGCGCAACCGGTTCCTCGAGACTGAAAAACTTTGCTTCAGCCGCGAAATAGAGTGGACCGCTGCCGCTGGTTCGTCGAATGGTGATGTCGTTGGCACCGTCGCGAATGAACTCGCGCGACACTGCAAACTTACTCGGCGCCCCGAGCGCTTCGCCGGCGCTGATTTGTTTAGTGGCAACCGAATTTCCATTGACGAGAAGTTCATAACTCAGGTTTGCCGCGACCTCGCCTGATTTGCGCAGGTAGTCGTTAAGCGTGAGCACTACGATCGCCGTGTCGCGCGTGTTGCTCCACTGCGCGCCACGCCGGTTTTTAATGAGCCAGTTGGTAACCGGCTCGACTAGTTTGTTCTGGGGATCGATCGCGAGCAGCGCCCTTAAAGCGAAGGACGTGGCTTCAACTCCGCCGTCTGACCAGCGCCAGTAAAGACCGTCTTCGCCCCAATGCGCGGTTCCGATAACGGAGGGGTCGGATGCGTTTGCGCCTTGCTGAACGATCGACGTGTCGGGCTTGTTATCAATCTTCACTCCGTTTTCGAGATTTTGAACGAGCGTCTTAGCCTTGTCGGCGTAGCCCAAATGATGTGCTGACAAAGCAAGCAAGGCGCGCGTGTAGGCGTTCAGCTTGTCGCGATTTGCATAGAGGTTGTCGAAAGCTTTGGTTTGGAATTGACTGTTATCTGTGCTCCCACCTTTACCATTGGAACGGTAGACGGCAAGCGCGTGCAGCATCCACGCCTGCTGGTCGAAGTTTGCTTCTTCCTCTACCAACTCCTTGTCTAGATAGTTGGCCGCGCGTTGAGCCGCATCTGACTTCACTGAAATGCCGGCTTGTTGTGCGAGCGACATTCCCCAGAGGACATACGCGGTCATGAAGTGATCGCTTTCGCCTTCCTTCCACCAACCCCATCCGCCATCGGCATGCTGGAAGTT
>JBKPNP010000975.1:0-3583 GCA_046732775.1 Acidobacteriota bacterium | reverse complement strand
ACGGGTTGATCGAGTTCGATCTTGCCGCGCTCAACCAAAGTCATGATCGCCCAGGCCGTCACCGTTTTAGACATTGAGCCGAATTGAAACCGCGTGTTGGGATCGATCAGCCGCCCTTCCGCCTTGTTCGCAAATCCGAAGTCGCCATGCCAGGAGACGGCACAGTTCTCGATTAACACGACCGCGAGGCCGGAATTGCTGCTCTTCAAGGATTCGCTCGCAACCGTTTTAATCCGCTCCGCCATGGCCGGCGTAAGCGCTTGCGCTGCAGAGACCGAGACCAGGGCCAGGAGCAAAGTTGCGGATAGAACTATTTTCATCGTTTCGCCTTTCGTGATTAAGACTTACTTCGGCCAGGTAGGTTTGCCGAAGACTATGTATCGAGTGCACCAGGACGTTGTGTCCTTTTATGAGTAACGAACGGCGGGAGCATTTATTAACAGTCGGAGACGGCTTAACGGATTTGGCTCGATCCGAGGGTCTTGAACCACAGCAATTGAATTTCGTTTGGAAACTGCGAATAGGCGCCGCGGTGCACTTCACCGAGCACACATCCCTGTTCTGCGTAGAACCTGCACGCCGCCACGTTGTTGTTTTGAGTTTCAACCTGCAGCTGTTTGAATCCCGATTCGGTTGCCCATTTCTCAACCGCATGAAACAGCTTTGCTCCCACACCGCGCCGGCGCCATTCCGGCCTGACGCGAAGGTCCCATAGCAACGCCGAATCGAAACCATGATCAGGCACACCGCTGAGCGAATCAGGAATCACTACTGCCCCACCGACGCGCGCGCTTTCGACGAACGCAGAAAACACTACGCAGTCTGAGACGCTGAAACGGCCAGGCCAATCGGCGGGACTTCCACCCGCCGCGTCGTAATCCTTCGAGTAGGGTTCAGCCACGCGACGAGTTGTGAGGTCGTAACCACCGCTGCGGTCAGGCACTGGTGTCACATCGAAAACTTCACATACTTCGAATGAGATTGGGATGGTCGCATAATCGGTGAGTGCGCTGGCAGGTTCCTGACGCACGACGACGATGCTTGTGCCGCTCAATACGCTCCGCCAAAGACGAGCAGGTAGCCGTTGGGATCGACCACTTCAAATTCCCAGTCGCCGTAAGGTCGTTCAACTAACGGCATCTCGATAAACGTCTGGCCCGCGAAACTCCGGTACAGAGTGTCCACTCCCTCTGTGCGAATGTACGCGTCCCATAATCCCGCGGGACGGCGTCCACGGAGATCCGGCTTCTCATAATCCGGCAGCGAGAGCAGCATGATCTCGGCGGCGCCTCGCTGCAGGCTCGCATAGGCATACGGTTCCTGATCAGGAAAATGCCCGGCGACCTGAAATCCCAGCTTCTCAACGTACCAACGCGCCGTCGCCGCGACGTCAGCCACGAGAAATGTCGGCACTGCTGAGCGAATTAAGATCTCAGATGTTTCCAAGTCAGGCTTTCTGTCCTGCAGCGCGATTATTTCCGAGTACTTCGTCCCTCACTTCCGACCAACCCCGGCCGGGTTTCAGTAAGAACTGCGGCGGCGTGGTTAGACCGTGCGGAACTCGAACTACTTCCTCGCGCGCTTCGAGATGATCGATGGTCTCAGTGATTTCGTTGGGCGCCATACCAATCGCGGAAGCTAACGTATCTTCAGCTACACCCTGATCTTCAAATTCTGTGCGGTTGTCGGCGAGCCACCGCGTAACACGTTCTGCGTTGGGATTGATTTTGCTTTTGCGTTCATCGGCCATTTCGAAACTCCTCGGTTAAGGATTGAAATTGGGGGCGGATGAATTTGGTTAACGGGGAACGGGTAACATTCTATTGAGCTTGTGCTGATCTGACAATCCCGAGGGACGAAGCAGAAGACACGACGCCAAGGGGCAGTAGCCCGACAGTCATGGAGGGCTACGTTGCCATTCAAGCACTAGACCCATGAGCGTTGAGCTACGCGGAGCCCTCCATAACTGTCGGGCTACTGCCCCGGCGCAAGCGGCGCGTAATTTTCGTAATATTTGTGAGCTAAGTAAGAGCTGTCGCAGGATCGTGCAAGCGGGTGAAATATGAAGCAGTTTGATTTTTTTGAACCCATTGATAAGGCCACGCCCGATTTGCCCGCGGGTTTAACTTACCAACCCGAGCTAATCACCGTTGCTCAAGAACTGTCGATTGTCTCGCACATACGTGAGCTTCCGTTCCGCGAGTTTCAGTTTCATAACTTCCTCGCCAAGCGTCGCACCGTGTCATTTGGCTGGCACTACGATTACTCCGGCCGGCAGCTGCAAAAAGCGGAAGCGATTCCGGAATTTCTGTTACCACTCAGGGCTCGCGCCGCGCGCTTCGCAAACCTGGAGCCGGAAGCATTTCAGCATGTGTTGGTAACTGAGTACGCGCCCGGTACGGGCATCGGCTGGCATCGCGACAAGGGGGTGTTCGGGCAGGTCGTCGGCGTATCGCTACTCACGAAATGCGTGTTGCGTTTTAGACGTAAGGAAAACGAGAAGTGGCAACGAGCGAATGTGCCGGTTGAACCCCGTTCGGCGTATCACCTCAGCGGCCCGGCCCGCACCGTCTGGGAGCACAGCATCCTGCGCGTGGACGAATTGCGGTATGCGATCACGTTTCGCAACCTGCGTGACGAGTAAGTGGGTGCTTGCCGCAGTACGCAACGCAGCACGGGGCAGCAGCGTCATGGAGGGCTACGGTCAGCGCAACGCTCGCGGGTCGAGATGGTCAATCAGCAAGCTTGAGTGGCGACGTAGCCCTCCATAACTGTAGGGCTACTGCCCCGGCGCAAAGGGCGCGCTCTAACGGTAGGTCCTGGCTGCGAGGGGTCGGCTAATTCGCAGCTCCGGCGTGCCTTACTGTGCGGCGGTCGCCAATCGAAACGCGGCCATCTCATGATCGTTCCTAACCAGCAAAACATCCCCAACTACCACCGGGTGATTCCACGTTTTACCTTCGAGCGCGGGAAAGCGCGCCAGCTCGGTGAATTGATCCGCGGCCGCTTTCACGAGCGCGAGCTCGCCTTTTTCGGAGAGCACGAGCAGCAGATCCTGATCGGCCAGCAGGATGACTTGTCCGTTACCGTAGCGGCCGCCTTTCCAACCGCGCTTACCGTCCTCGAGGTTAATGCACGCGAGCACGTTGCCGTCAAAACCAAACGCGTAGCCTTTATTGATGACGAAGTCGTTGAAGAAAGGATTTAGATATTCGGAGGTCCAGCGTTCCTGCGTCGTCCAACCGTCCGCACCGTGCGCGATGCCGAGGCGCCGCGTGCCGCTGCTATCGCTAACCGCCATCAGGACGTCGCCGTTTGACGCGACCGCAGGTTGAACGATCGGCGTGCCTGGCCAGGCGTGTTCCCACAGCAACTTTCCGTCAGACAGTGCGACGCTGGTCGCGCCAGTCGCATGCATCAGGAGGACCTGCGGCACGCCGTCGATAGTTAAGAGTTGTGGTGAGCTATAACTCGAACCGCCGCGCGGTCCATACCAACGGGGCGTCCCGCTAGCCAGATCGTAAGCGGCGAGTGAACCTGCGGCGGCAACGATCACGAGGTCATTCACAACCAGCGGTGAGCC
>JBKPNP010000974.1:0-1711 GCA_046732775.1 Acidobacteriota bacterium | reverse complement strand
CAGCGCTCTGCGCGAGTCCGTTCTTTCCTATGACTCGACCTCCGGCTCAAGGAGTTGAGAGCAACGTCAGCCGGAGTTGGGGGCTTGCATCCTTGATGCAAGCGCTGAAACCAACTGTGACCGCAAAAGAAAAAGCGGGTTCGATACCCGCTTGTTGATGGGGAGGAGGCTAGCACCGGCCCGCGACAGGTGTCCAGCCGCGAGACGAGTGAAAAGGAACCCAGATCGGCTGAAATCCCAGTAAATGCTGAAATACTGTGACTTAGGT
Organism: Acidobacteriota bacterium; assembly: GCA_046732775.1. GTDB lineage: Bacteria > Acidobacteriota > Blastocatellia > Pyrinomonadales > Pyrinomonadaceae > PSRF01. The sequence goes on along the minus strand of JBKPNP010000974.1, from coordinate 1,443 downwards.
GGGCCAGATTTTTAGCTTAAACTGCCAAGATCGAGGGCTGGGAACTGGTAGGAAGGGAGTTTTTGGACGCGGATCAGGCAGCCTGCATGGCGAGGAAGTTGTCCAGGACTTTACGCCCATCGGGGTGTGCGTCGTCGAAAAGCTCCGGATGAAACTGCACACCGAAGAGCGGTCGCTGCGTGTGCTGCATTGCCTGGATCGGACAGGATGAATTGGACGCTGTACATCGGAAGCCCTTCGGCAAAGTCTTCACTTCGTCAAAGTGCGAATGCCAGACAGTGATTTCCTTCGGTAGACCCTTGAACAGTCCCGTACCTGACGTTTCCACCGGGAAGTATCCTCGTTCGCGGCGGGCGCCTTCGTATCCCTCGCCCGGCTCGAGACGTTCCATCAGATCCACTGTGGCGCCAAACACCAGTGCCATCTGCTGATGACCGCCGCAGACGCCGAGGACAGGCACGCTGGCTTTCTTGATTACGTCGTGGACTCCGGCGAGGCGTTCGGGAGCATAACGATCCCAGGGATGGCTTTGGCCGCTGAGAATAATGTGAGACGGATTGAGAGCTTTTACGCGTGCGAGAGAAACGGCGTGGTATGGCTCCGTCAGTATCTCCACTCCCTCGCGCATTCTCCCCAGGACAGCGCGGAGCTCGCGAGGGCTGGCGCCCTGCCCGTCAAGCGTGTTGTCGATTAGATAAATCAGAGAGGGACTGCTGCTCACCTGGTGATTCCCGCTAATTCCTGCCACCCCGGCCCCTTATTACTCAGACAATAAAGTTTCCCGTTGAACGCACCCACATAAATACGGCCGCCCACGATTGCCGGCGTCGAGTTGACGTTATCGCCGATTTTCAACTCACTCAAGAGCTTTCCGTCTTTCGCAGCCAGCATGTAAAGCCAACCGGTTTTGTCGCCAAATACGAGCCGGCCATCCACCAAAGGCGCTGTGCCCCAGACCGGACCGCGAACGAGGTGTTGCCAGACCAGTTCACCTTTGGCCGCGTCCAGTGCGTACATGTAGCCGTTATTCGAACCGATGTAAACACGATCTTTCGCGACCACCGGACTCGCCCAGAAACCGCTGCGCTCTTTGTAGTTCTTACTCAAACCGCCGTCAGCTTTGAACTTCCAAACCGCTTCCCCATTCGCCTGCCGGAAACAATAAACGTAGCCATCTTCAGCGGCGGTGTAAACGAAGCCGTCTGCAACCGCCGGCGTTGAATCAGAATCAGCGCCGATCCGCGCCTTCCAAACGACTGTGCCGTCCGCTTTGTTCAGACAGTACAGGTCGCCCTGCTCCGTTCCCACGTAGATCCGATTCTCAACCAGCGCGCAGCTTCCTTCCATCGAGCCGAGCCGCTCGGTCTTATAAACCAACGCGCCGTCCGCGAGATTCAGGCAATAGAAGAAACCGTCTTCCCCACCGAAATACAATCGGCCATC
>JBKPNP010000973.1:0-2168 GCA_046732775.1 Acidobacteriota bacterium | reverse complement strand
TCAGCTTGCTGCACGCGCAACTTGTAATCGCTTTGTTCCACCTGCGCGATCATTTGTCCGCGCCGCACGACACTTCCGAGATCGACCGTGATGGAGCTGAGCCGGCCGGCAACCTTCACCCCTGCAGTCGATTGATCAAACGCGGCAAGTGTGCCGTTGGCAGTAACAGTCTCGCCGAAGGGCGTCTCTTCCACCTTCGCGACTTTTACCTGCCGCGCAGCTTTGTTATCAGCGCGGTTCTGTCGCGGAGCACCCTGGTAGTCGCTCTTACACGCGGCGCCCCAAATTGCCGGCACCAGAAGCGAGACCAGCAGGCCTACTCGGAAAAGTTTTGTCGGGGAAGAACCGTTCGCGGGGCTTTTTAGCATGGCTCAAGTCGAATTCTGCAATCTTAACCCAAGCCGTAGCCACGCGGTAGCGCGGACGCTTCAACAAATTTTTCGAACTTGAAAAGCTTTGCCTCAAAAGTTCTGACGTAAGCGGATGCCCAAGGGAGCCTTTTGGATTTAACTCCGAAGGAGTTCGCTAACTTCAGCCCAGGGTTTCCTACCCTGGGGGAACTTAGCCTCTTAACTCTCTCCCTTACTGTGAAGGAGTTACGCACCGGCGAAACTCCTTCAGAGTTTTGGCGTTCATTGCTGCTTGATTGACCCAGGGTAGGAAACCCTGGGCTAACATTCGCAAACACCTTCGGTGTTAAAAAACTTCTTCCAGACTGCTGACAGCTCCGAACCTGAAACTTGAAACTCGCGACTTGTTTTCCAGATGCAACTCGCGCGAGGTTGGTTGGAAATCCGAAACTTCCGAAACTTATCCGGAGAAACTCTTGCGGAACAGGTAAGACATCTTGATGAAGAATGTTCGACTGTTGCGACGGAACCCGGGCACGATCTGTCTGGTAAACGGATTCAATTCCGCGTAGTTAAGATCGTCGTTATAACCGAGGTACAGCGAAGTGCCGGGACTGGGGGTCCAGCCAGCCAGCAGTTGGGCGCGCATTCGTGAACTTAACGTGTTGTAGTCGATGATCGCGCGCGCAAAGGTGGCGCGCGTGAACTGGTAGGTGCCGCGGAACGTCAGAATGTTGACGTCGAATGCGGTTAATTGCGTATCGCGACGCTTAAGTTCCTGCTTCGTTAAGTTCAGCGTCATGCGCAACTCATTGGTCGGTTGATAGGCGACACCGGCGGTTAACTCAAACAGATTTCCCGCTCCCGGATCGAGCGGCGCGTCTTGCCCGAGCAATAAAGCCGCCGGACTGACTCGCGGATATTTTCGCCCGCCGCCAAAATCCAAATCGAGGTGATTGACGCGCAAGACGGCGCGCGCGTTGAACTGAATCTTCTTGTTGTACTGAGAGCTGCCTGCCACAAAGAAGTGGTTCTTGTGAACTGAACGTTCATCGTCCGGACCGTAAAACGCGCCTTGTCTGGTTGCAGTGCGCTTCGGGCCAAACTCTTCTTCGAGGATGCGTTCGTATGCCGGCTCCCAACCTAAACTGAAAAACGAATTTCGCGGCATGCGCCACTGGATGAACGACTCGCTTTCCCAGTTTTGAATCCGTCCCTGGAAGTCGTAACCAATCCAACTGAAACTGTGGACGTGGCGGTTAATGATGAACTTCTTCGGGTTCGGATCAGTTTCGTAGCGCACAAAGAAGCTATTGAAATTGGTGTTTGTGCGGCCAAAGAAGCCAGTGTCGGTTCGATAGTCTTTAGTGAATCCCTCGCCGTAAAGCTCCCAGCCCCAGTTGCGACCGGCGACGTTGTAATCAATGGCGTAACCCAATCCGTTTCCCGTGCGATAGTTAGTTTTTGCCGTCTCCGGATCGAAGAAGAAATTTCGCGACGTGGTACCAAGCAGTTGAAAGCTGAACGTCGTTTGTTTGTCTAATCGGAACCTGCCGTCGATGCCGCCTACGTCGTTATGCTTCTGGATGAAGTTATAAGTCGTAGCCAGCATGCCGATTGTGTTCTCGCCCGAGCCGATGTCGCGTTTCAAACGGAGCACGCCGATGTAGGCGTTCTTGTCGACAAACTGTTCGGCGTTACAAACCACAGTCGGATCGAGCAGGCGGCGATCTCGGCAAATCGCCAGGCTGCCGCGATCGTCGAGACTGAGGTTACCGGGACCGTTGTCTGACGCGACCATCAAGCCATAGGTGTTGC